>VSOD01000211.1 GCA_009774655.1 Lachnospiraceae bacterium | reverse complement strand
ACACGATGATTGCCGTCCTGGATCGGAAACATCACCCTGTTCCAGAACTTATCGTGGACGCCCCGCTTCTCGTCAAAAGCCAGCAGCCCGGATTCCTGCAGCAGCTCATCCGGATAGCCCCTGGCCCGCAGATAGGCTGTCAGATCAGAGGAGGAGCCGTCCGCAAACCCCAGGCCGAATTTCTTCATCGTCTCATCTGTCAGACTTCTTCCCGACAGATACTGATAGCCTGTCCGCCCTCTGGAATCCCGCAGCATATAATAATAGTAGCGCGCCGCCTCCTTATTGATCTCCAGCAGCCTGGCACGCCTGCTCTCCTTCTGCCTTGCTTCCTCATTATATTCCATCTCCGGCAGATTGATTCCTGCCCTGTCTGCCAGTATCTTCACCGCTTCCTGAAACGTAGCGTTCTCATATTCCATCAAAAATGTGATCACATTGCCGCCCGCCCCGCAGCCGAAACAGTAGAAGATCTGCTTGGACTGGGATACCGAGAAGGAGGGCGATTTTTCATTATGAAAAGGGCACAGCCCGAAATAATTGCTCCCCTTCTTCTGTATGCGGACATAACCCGAGATCACATCAACGATATCATTTTTCGTTCTGACCTCCTCGATCAGTTCTTCCGGATAATACATATTGTCCTTTCCTTATGTATAACACATGTTATCAAACATTCAGGAGCTTCCCCGCCCCTTAGCCATGCCAGGTCTTTGGAATGTAGATCTCCTGATACTGCGCTATGGCAAAGCGGTCCGTCATGGAACCGATATAGTCGCAGACGATTTTTTCAAGCGGCTCCCCCTCCTCCATCAGCCTGTACAGGAACTTCGGCAGCTTCTCCGTATGATTCATATAGTATTCATACAAAGTGACCACCAGATTCTCCGCCTTGTTCTCCTGGCTCTTGGCGATGGGATTCCGATAGACATTGCGGAACATAAATTCGCGCATCGTCCGCATGGCCTCCTCCGCTTCCTTCGACATACAGATATCATCCCGGCCACGGCTGGTCGTCACGATATTATGTATAAAATAGTCCAGCCGCTGCGTACAGCTGCGCCCGGCCACGGCGCTGACTTCTTCCGGAACATCCTCCTCTTTCAGGATGCCGCCCCGGATCGCGTCGTCCGTATCATGATGAATATAGGCGATCTTATCCGCAAACCGGACAATGCGCCCCTCCAGCGTGGACGGCATGGAAGCCGTCTTATGATTCCTGATGCCATCCCGTACCTCCATGGTCAGATTGATGCCCTGTCCGTCCTTCTCCAGCATATCCACGGTCCGCACACTCTGTTCGTTGTGCCGGAACCCATAAGGACATGCCCTGTCCAGCGCCCGCTCCCCGGCATGGCCAAAGGGCGTGTGCCCCAGATCGTGCCCCAGAGCGATGGCCTCCACCAGATCTTCATTGAGCTGCAGCGCCTTGGCGATCGTCCGGGCCGTCTGGCTCACCTCCAGCGTGTGTGTCAGCCGCGTCCGGTAATGGTCACCCTCCGGCGTAAGAAACACCTGTGTCTTGTCTTTCAGCCGGCGAAAAGACTTGCTGTGAATGATCCTGTCCCTGTCCCGCTGAAAAACCGGCCGGATATCACATTGTTCTTCCGGCTTGACCCTCCCTCTGGAATTCATGCTGAGCATGGCATATGGACTTAAATATTGCTTCTCCCACTGTTCCAGACTTTCCCGTATGTTCATGTTTACCTCTGCGTGGATATTGCCGGCTGTGCCTGCACTATCCCTGAATACGTAAAACTGATACCTCTGCGATACTTTCCTACTCCTATTATTCTGGCTTTATCGTGCAAATCCTTTTTTTTCATGAAATTTTTATCTGCAGATATCGTAAATAAATTCGGCGTTCTTATCCATCGCCTCATAAGCGGTCTTGAAGGGAGACATCTGGAAGACATGCCACATGCCCGGGAATCTGTCCAGCCTGACGGATACATTCGCGTGCAGCAGTTTGCGGTAGAGCATCACGGAGTCGTCCAACAGCACTTCATTCTCCCCGACCTGAATATAGACCGGCGGAAAGCCCTCATAATCACCAAAAAGCGGCGAGATGAACGGATCGTTCAGCTTCTCCTTAGCCGCATAGTTGCCTGTCATCTCCGCCAGATACCCGGCATTGAGCACCGGATCGATGGCCGCCTTCGTCTCATGGGACTGTCCCGAGGCGGTCAAGTCCGTCCAGGGCGACATCAGAATAAGGCCCCTTGGCAGAAGGCGCTTCTGCGCCTTGAGCTGCAGTGCCAGCGACAGGGCCAGATTCCCTCCCGCGGAATCTCCGGCCAGGATCACGTCTCTGGCGCCGTACCCTAAAAGCATCAGATAATTCCACACCTTCATGGCATCCTCCGTGGCCGCCGGATAGGGATGTTCCGGCGCCAGCCGGTAGTCGAAGCTCAGCACATCCATGGATGTGGACATGGCAAGTTTGGTTGTCAGCGTCCTCGCATAGACCCTGCTGCCCGTAGAATAACCGCCGCCGTGACAGTAGAGGATCACGTATTTCTTCATATGCGCCCGGTTTACATAGACCCATTCTCCCTGCAGGATCTCTCCCGCCGAAGGATGATCCCGGATGCTGACATCCTCGATCAGCACATCCTTACTGTTCCCCAGCAGCGCCCCGAAATGATTCTGTGACTGCCTGTGTTTCTCAATATCCGCATTTTCCACTACACCGTGCATCCGTTTGATCAGATTCATCAGGTTAGCGTTTCGTTTCTCCGAGATAGCCATAGGGCTGTCCTCCTTATCTTATCCTCAACGTTGCAGTCTACGGACCAACCGGCCGTAAACGGTAACTCATCCATACTGCATGATATAAATATAGTAACATAAAATGCCGGATTTATGATATGATACTTTAAAAGAAATATTGCGGCACCATACGAAACTTTTTACGAGACATTTTATCATCAAGAGAGCAGGAGGCCTTACCACCTATGGCAGAACGTCCAGGAATAAAAACCCAAACCAGAAAACAACCCGGTATACCCGCGCGCATCAGGAAGGATGTCTGGTACAAGCTGGATCTGTCTGCCATCGTCTATCCGACGCTGCAGCGGCGAGACTTCTCTTCCGTCTACCGTCTGTCCGTTATGTTAAAAGAGAAGATCGACCCCGTTCTTCTGCAGACGGCACTGGACAGGACGCTGCCCCGGTTCCCTACCTATAAGGTGGCGATCCGCAAGGGTCTGTTCTGGCGTTATCTGGAGCCCAATAACAGACCCGGCCCCTACGTCCTGGAGGATATCAAGAACCCCTGTATGCCGATGCCCTTTAAGGGTAACAATCGTTATCTTATCAGGGTCTACTACTACGACCGGCGCATCTCGCTGGAAGCCCACCACAGCCTCGGCGACGGCACCGGCGGCATGTGCCTTCTGCAGACACTGACCGCCGTCTATCTGGGACTGCTGGGCCATCCCGTAAAGCCGGAAGGGTTCGTGCTCGACATTGATTCCTCCCCAAATCCGGAAGAGCTGGAGGACGCCTACATGCGGTATGCCAACGCCCAGTTCTGTCCGCCCCGCCCTGCGGAAAAGACCTACCGGGTGCGCGGCACGAAGGAGCCTTTCTATACCCTGAATATCATAGACGGCATACTGTCCGTGCAGGAAGTCATGGCCGTGGCGAAGCGGTATCATGCCAGCATCACGGAATATCTGAATGCGGTATTACTCTACGCCCTGCTGCAGAAGCAGAACGCAGATTTCCATATACGGCTGCGCCCGGTGAGGATCGCCATGCCGGTTAATCTGCGCCGCTTCTTCCCCTCGAAGACGCTGCGCAATTTCATCACCATGGTATATCCCTCCATCGACCCCCGGCTCGGTGAGTATCAATTTGAAGAGATCGTGGAGCACATCCACCATTACATGCGTTATTATATCAACGATAAATTCCTGCGGGGCGATATCACCACCAACGCCGCCACCCAGCGCAACCCGCTGATCCGCGTGGTTCCCCTTTTCATCAAAGATCTGGTGGTGCGTACCTTCTATACCAGAGTGCAGGACAAAAATTCCTCCGCCGGCCTGACCAATATGGGCGCCCTGCATGTCCCGCCGGATATGAAACCCTTTATCGAGCGGTTCGATATCTACATGGGACAGCCCTTTTCGTCCCGCACCAACTGCGCCATCATCAGTTTCGAAGACGTGCTGACCATCAACTTCGCCAGCAGCATCGTGGAGGCCGACGTGGAACGTTACTTCTTCCGGAAGCTGGTGCAGGACGGCATCCACGTGAAGATCGAGAGCAACCGCAGTCTGGAAGACCGGACATAAAATTAGTACTTCGTACTTGAAATCATCCATATGAGAGGAGCTGAAACGATATGTCATATTGTGTAAACTGCGGTGTAGAGCTGGAGAAATCCTTACAGGAATGTCCTCTTTGCCATACACCTGTTATCAATCCCGTCGAACAGAACAAAGCACTTCCGCCCTCCCCCTATCCCACGAACAAAGGACAGGTGGAAGTGGTAAAAAGAAAAGATCTGGGCATTCTGCTGTCCGTAGTCCTGTCGGCTACCAGCATAACCTGCCTGCTGTTAAACCTGCTGGTGTTCGACTCCTCGCTCTGGTCTCTGGCCGTGATCGGGTGCTGCATCTGTCTCTTTGTGTTCACTTTTCCGGCCATCTTTTACAGCAGGACGCCGATCTACATCTCCCTGCTGGCCGACGGAGTGTCGGTAGCGGTCTATCTCTACCTGATCAGCTTCCTGTCCTCCTCCCACGTGTGGTTCTGGCAGCTGGGCCTGCCCCTCGTCGCGATCCTGACAGTCTGCGCGGAATGCTTCCCGTTACTCTCACGTTTCTTTCCGCTCACGATCCTGTCCGGCTCTCTGTGCCTGTTCGTGGAGATACCGTTCTTCTGCGTCTCTCTGGAACTGTTGATCAAGCGCCTGTTAGAGCGCCCATACCGTATCACCTGGTCGGCTGTGGTTCTGACCGTATGCGTGATCATCGACTTCGCCCTCATCACCATACTGGCAAAAAAACGCCTGCGCAACGAAGTGCGCAGACGCCTGCATTTCTGATATGTTAGAGTAAACGAAATTTCTAACGTCGTTAACTATAAAAAGATATCTTTCTTACCTTAAACCTGTGCGTGTTTTAGTTCCGCTTCCTCAAGGGACTGATACCCGTAGAAAAGCGTTTCATTGGCGATGGTCTGTTTTAACAGGCTTTCGCCTTTCTCATAGGCCGCTTCCGTCTCCTGCCAGATCAGCGCGAGCGTTTCCATCGAAAAGGACAGCAATTCACCGCGCAGATAGCTTTCCATGGAGGAACCTGCCATGATGCCGTCCTCCGCCGTCGTCAGCACCCTGCCTCTGTTTCTGAGATTCGGGTACTCCTGCATCATCTCTTTGTCCCACTCCAGATTGATCCGGACGATCTTCTCCACGATCTCTTTCTTCTCCGACACATCGGGCAGATGCTCCTTGATCGCCTCATATTCCTCCGGAAAAGTACTCTCCATCATCCTGCCGTATTTCTCGAACAGAAGATTCCTGCCTTCCTCACATGCACGCTTACAGTCTTCCAGATAGCTGTGAAGCACCGCGTCGGAATACACCATCCACTGGCTCATCCGCATCTTGAAAAAAGTATCCGGATCGTCCTGACAGGAAGCCCTGCCGCCGGTATTATAAACATGCTGAAACATCTCCCACTCTGTCTGTGTCACATCAAAAATAAGCTGTTCCCGCTCGCTGACCTTCGCCATGATATCCCTCTTTTCTGTCTGCTCTTCTTCTGTCTTCCTGTTTACTGCCCTGCCCTGGCTTCCGTGTCAGGCTCCGGCTTATCCGCCTCCGGTTCATCCCCTGACTCAGTTGCCCGCTTCGCAGGCTGTTCCGCCCTGGCTTCCGGCGTTTCCTGCGCTTCCGACTCTCCCTGCGTTTCCGGTTCTTCCTGGACCTCCGGTTTTCCACCGGCTTCCTGTGCTTCCGGCTCTTTCTCCTGCTCTTCCTGTTCTGTCTGCGCATCTTCCTGTCCGGACTTCTCCCCCGTCCCCGAAAGGCCACTCTTCTCCAGCAGTTCCTCCGGTGTGCAGCGCTTCAACGCATATGGATACTCCGCATTTTTGGTTGTCAGCGGTTTGCCGTTCACTGCGATGAAAACCCCGTCGGCCTCATAGTTTTCCAGAAAAGTATTCACTACCGAGGCAAGGATGATACATTCCGCCTCCCTGGACATGGTCTTTAGGTACTCGCCAGCCGCTTTGGAGAGATCCAGATGCAGTATCTGCTCCCCGTCCTCCTCCTTCTCCTCAAAGGAAAGCACCTTCGTGTCCAAAGACATGATATTGTGCCGCGCCAGCGCATCCACCAGCTCCTCCGCTGTCTTCTCCCCGATCGGGACGATCTCTCTGTTCAGATCATAAGAACCGGCATTACCATAGAAGATCACCGCTTCATTCTCTGCCGGAACACGTTCCTGTTCATCCTTGTCCGCTTCCTCTTCCACCTGTTCTTCCGCCTGCTCCTCAGCGCCCTGATGCAGCTCCTGCTCCGCTTCCGTGAGATCCCGCGCCTCTTTCGGCACTTCTTCCTCCTCCAAAAGCAGCTCCAGAGAACTGACCAGCAGATCCTCCGAAGACATCTCCGGCACCACGATCTCACCGGAGTCCACCCGTCCGCCCGCCAGAGTTCCGCAGGCCGACAAAAGTACTGCCATGACGGCCGCCACAGCCGCCGCTCTTCCTACCTTTTTCAATCTTATCCCTCCCAAAGACTCTCTTAGTCAAAAGTTCGTCTAAACAGGGTTATATTCTATCATACTCATCGGGAAAAAGCAAAAGAACTTTAAAAAAAGATATCGCATGATGCGATATCTTTTTTAAATCGTGCAGGAAAAGAGACTTGAACTCTCATGGTATTGCTACCACACGGACCTGAACCGTGCGCGTCTGCCAATTCCGCCATTCCTGCGAACAAATATTATTCTAATGCCTTTAGCGAATAATGTCAACACTTTTCTTCAATTTTTTCGAAAAACTTTTCCGCTCCGCAAACACCTCTTCTAAGAAAAGTGAGTAAACCGTGTTTTCTCCTTGAAACTTCAAGCTGTTTGTGTATAATAGAATGGACTGCAACACATATAAAAAACACAGAAAAACAGAGGGTTTAACATGATTCAAGCAAACAACGTAACACTACGCGTAGGAAAAAAAGCGCTCTTCGAAGACGTTAATATCAAATTCACGGAAGGAAACTGCTACGGCCTGATCGGCGCCAACGGCGCCGGCAAGTCCACTTTCTTAAAGATCCTCTCCGGCGCACTGGAGACGACAGGCGGCGACGTG
>VSOD01000210.1 GCA_009774655.1 Lachnospiraceae bacterium | reverse complement strand
ACGCTGTCGAAAAGGGTGTGTAGGGCTGAGTCGTCTTGATGTACGAAGACGGCAGCGAGTTTTCACTGGAACTTTTCCTGCCGACAGACGCCGAGACCGCGGCGGTCAAAGAATGGATGGAGACGGCAGCGATACCTTACATAGAAGACAGAGTACTGGAGGAAGGTATTTTTGAGGAGGGGGCGTTGTTTCTCCTCGGCGGGCGCGGGCTGGAGGAAACTCTGGATGCCATTGAGAAACGGCTGGCTGTTTATATTGCGGAGTAGAGGTTTGCTCAGTCCGGTTCTGCCTTTTTACGTCTGTAGGCGTTGGGACTCATATGGTAGTGCTGCCTGAACTTGCGGCAAAAATACCCGGCGCTTGTGAAGCCTGTTTCTTCCGCGATGGAAGAGACGGATTTCTGGGTGGTGTAGAGCTGCCCGGCAGCCTGGGCCAGACGATACTGGATCAGGTATGACACGGGCGCGATATGGATTCCGGTCTGGAAGATATGCAGGGCGCCGCTTTTGCTGATCGAGGCGGAGGCGGCGATCATCTCCAGTGAAATCTCCTCTGTGTAATGGTCATGGATATACTGCATCATGGTCTGCAGCCTGGCCTGCCTGTGATTTACGCGGTGCGGATTTTGCGGGTCTGCAGACAGGTCCAGATGATTCCACAGAATATCCCAGATTTGGAAAAGGAGCTGCAGCGTGCACAGTTCCTTTTTTTCTTCGCCTTCCTGCAGCGCAAAGATCTGCAATAAGAGCTGCAGCACATCATTCTGCCAGGGCGTATGCGGATCAAATATCTGGCAGGGAAGGGCGGCATGGATGACTGGACTGATGTATTTATCGTAGATAAGGCTTTCCTCTGGCGCCAGCAGAGATGGTGCAAAAACGATGTTTGGAAAAAAGGTGCTGCTTTTTGCCTCGAAACGGTGAAGGATGCCGCTGTTGATAAACAGGCCGCAGCCTTTTGACAGCTCTATTTTATCTGCACCGATCAGACAGAGGGCGGCGCCCTCGGCGACATAGATGAATTCCAGCTCATGATGCCAGTGCCAGTCGATGCGGTGGAAGTCAAACTGCCAGATATTTTCCGGATAGTATGCGAAAGGATAGCGGTCGTCTCCGTGCCGGACGGTTTCCCGCAGTGTTTCGTCCGTCATGATCTTATAAGTTCCCATAGCGCCTCCATGTATGCCTTGAACAGGCTGGTTTTGGGATATTGTATCATAAATATGAGATTCTATGCAATGATTCTGCATAAAAACTGCGATATAATACCAACTGGCGTGATGCCTTTTACGGGCATATATTCGCCGGACAGGGAGGAAATGCAAATGAAGAATCAATATAATAAAACAGTCACGGCCTGTTTCGTGGGCTATATTGTACAGGCGATCGTCAATAACTTTACGCCGCTGCTGTTCTTATTTTTTCAGAGGAGTTATCAGATACCGCTGTCTCAGATAACGCTGCTGGTGACGTTTAATTTCGGAATACAGCTGCTTGTGGATCTGCTTTCCGTCGGCTTCGTGGACAGGATCGGATATCGCATATCCATTGTCGCGGCGCATGTTCTGGCGGCGGCAGGGCTGGCGCTGCTTACGGTCCTGCCGGAGGTTACGGCGACGCCTTTTACCGGAATCCTGATTTCCGTGATGATCTATGCCATCGGCGGCGGCCTGCTGGAAGTTCTGGTCAGTCCGGTGGTGGAAGCGTGTCCTTCCGATAACAAGGAGAAGGCCATGAGTATGCTGCATTCTTTTTACTGCTGGGGCCATGCGGGCGTTGTGTTGCTCTCAACTTTGTTTTTCTATGTGGTCGGTATCGAAAACTGGAAAATGCTGGCCCTTTTGTGGGCGGTCGTTCCCATGGTCAACGCCTTTGTATTTGCCAGGGTGCCGATCGCGACGCTGATGGAAGACGGGGAGAGCGGGCTGACGTTAAAAGAACTGTTTCGCCTGCGGATCTTCTGGATCCTGCTTGTGATGATGATATGCGCAGGGGCAAGCGAACAGGCGGTAAGCCAGTGGGCCTCCACATTCGCGGAGCAGGGACTTGGCATCTCCAAGACGGCGGGAGATCTGGCCGGGCCGCTGGCGTTTGCAGTCCTGATGGGGACGTCCAGACTGTTCTACGGCAAATACGGCGACCGCATTCATCTGGAACGGTTTATGGTCTACAGCAGCTGCCTGTGCATTTTGTCCTATCTGGGGATCTCACTTTTTCCGGTTCCGCAGCTGAGCCTGCTTGCCTGTGCGGTCTGCGGCCTGTCGGTGGGAATCATGTGGCCGGGAACATTTAGTAAGGCGTCTGCGGCTTTGCCAAAAGGCGGGACGGCCATGTTTGCCCTGCTGGCGCTGGGCGGCGATGTGGGCTGTTCCGGCGGCCCGACGGTAGTCGGCATGGTGTCGGGCGCTTTGGGAGACGACTTGAAGAAGGGCGTTCTGGCGGGCGTTGTATTTCCGGCGCTGCTGCTCGGCGGTATTATTCTCAGCAGGAAAACAAAAGGAAAAGCAAAAGAATAAAAAATGAGGAGAAGAAAGAGAGGAGAAGAAGATGGAATTCTTAAAATGCAGTCCGAAATGGACAAGAGAACCGAAACAGGTACAGATCTGTGAGGACAAAGTTGTGATCACGACAGAAAGGGGGACTGACCTTTGGGCACGTACTTATTATGGCTTTCAGAATGATAATGCACCGGTATTGCAGATAGAGACAAGCGAGCCGTTTTTCTCTTTTATCATTAAGACGGAGTTTGAGAGTTCCTGCCGTTTTGACCAGTGTGGAGTGGTTATGTATTTAGACAGTGATAACTGGTTCAAAGCGTCTATCGAGTATGAAGACGAGAAGGTGCAGAGGCTTGGAAGCGTCGTCACGAATCACGGTTATTCCGATTGGGCGACAACGGATATTTCCTCCGATATCAAGAGTATGTGGTATCGTTTCTCGCGCAGGAACAGCGATTACTGTATCGAGTGCAGCGAGGACGGCATTCATTATGTGCAGATGCGGATTTTTCACATGTGGGAAGGGGCGGAAAAGATTACCTACGGAATCTATGCCTGCAGTCCGACAGAAGGATCTTATCAGGCTGTGTTTTCCAACATGCAGATCACGGAATGTCAGTGGAAATCAGATGCGGACTGGCGTGACTGACAAAGTTGACCGTATAGCAATATCAAAAAACAGTGGGCATGGTGTCCGCTGTTTTTTGTATAGCTGTTTACATTAGGGGAAATGCGGTATAAAATAATGAAAACAGTCCGGGATCATGAAAAAAGGGAAAGCTGTCTGCCCGCCGTGAGAAAAATGCCGGCAGACCGACAGGCAGAGAGGAAAGGAAAGACATGCACAGAGACAATACAAAGATCGTAAAAATAGGCGACCGGGTGATCGGAGGCGGGAATCCGATCCTGATCCAGTCCATGACGAACACGAAGACGGAAGATGTGGAGGCGACGGTTAGGCAGATTCTGCGGCTGGAGCAGGCCGGATGTGAGATCATCCGCTGTACGGTGCCGACTTTGGAGGCGGCAGCGGCGGTGAAGGAGATTAAGAAGCAGATACACATTCCGCTGGTGGCGGATATTCATTTTGACTATAAGATGGCGATCGCGGCCATGGAGAACGGGGCGGACAAGATCCGCATCAATCCGGGCAATATCGGAAGCCGTGACAAGGTTGCCGCAGTGGTGGCGGTGGCGAAAGAGCGGAATATTCCCATTCGAGTGGGGGTCAACAGCGGCTCTCTGGAGAAGGAGCTGGTGGAGAAGTATCATGGCGTGACGGCGCAGGGCATCGTGGAGAGCGCTCTGGATAAGGTGGGGATCATCGAGGATCTGGGGTATGATAATCTGGTGATCAGCATCAAGTCTTCGGATGTGATGATGTGCGTGGCGGCGCATGAGCTGCTGGCGCAGAAGACGCAGTATCCGCTGCATGTGGGCATCACGGAGGCCGGAACGGTGACAAGCGGCAATATCAAGTCGGCCATCGGGCTGGGACTTATCCTGCATCAGGGGATCGGCGACACGATCCGGGTCTCTCTGACCGGAGATCCGGTGGAGGAGATCAAGTCCGCCAGGCTGATCCTGCGCACGCTGGGACTGCGGAAGGGCGGTATCGAAGTGGTATCCTGTCCCACCTGCGGCAGAACCCGTATTGACCTGATCGGGCTGGCCAATCAGGTGGAAAAGATGGTGGAAGATATTCCGTTAGATATCAAGGTAGCCGTGATGGGCTGTGCGGTCAACGGACCCGGCGAGGCGAAGGAAGCGGATATCGGCATCGCCGGCGGTCTGGGAGAAGGCCTGCTGATCAGGAAGGGCGAGATCGTGAAGAAGGTGCCGGAAGACCAGTTGCTTGCGACTTTGCGGGAGGAACTCTTGAACTGGGGGCAGGCATGAAGCAGCAGAGTACGAATGGGTATATTGAATACCTGGGAAAGGAATATTTAGTATAGATGGGGAAGAAATTTTTCGAGGTGTTTCCTTCTTTAAAACTGGATACGGGATTGCGGGATCTGTATGAGCAGGTTACGGTGGAGAAGGTCTCGGCTACAAAGCGGAAAGATTTTCTGCGCGTCTATATTTCCTCGGACAGGCTGATCCAGAAGGAGGACGTATTCCGGGCGGAAGGAGAGATCAAGAAGCAGTTTTTTCCGAATGTGCCGATGGTGATCAAGTTCTATGAGCGTTTTCATCTGTCATCCCAGTATGACCCGAAGAAGCTGACGGAGATTTACCGGGACAGTATTCTGTTGGAGCTGCGGGAGTATTCTCCGGTGGAGTACAATCTGTTCAAGAAGGCGGATATCGCTTTTGCGGAGGAGAATACGCTGCAGCTGACCGTGGAGGATACGGTGCTTGGCAAAAGCAAGGCGGAAGAGCTGACCAGGATCCTGGAAAAGATCTATAACGAGCGCTGTGGTTTCGCGGTGTCGGTGCAGATTTCTTATAAGGAACATATAACGGGGAAATATAAGAAGGAGGACGAGCACAGACTGGCCATGCAGGTGGCGGAGATTTCGGCCAGAGCGGGTTATGGCGGCGGCCGCCCGGATGGATATATGGACGGTGCAGAGGCAGGGACTGACACAGGGGCCGGCATGGCAGGTTTACATAATTCTGAGTCCGGCTACAGTCAGGGAGCGGCATCGGGTGTGTATCAGGACGAATTTGCACCGTATATGCAGGGAGCAGCCGGAGACCTGGAGTCCGGCCAGTCGATGGCAGAGGGGCAGGGAGCAGCAGGCGGTTTCGGTGGCTTCGCGCCCGGGCAGAACGGGGCAGGCGGCTCCATGCAGGGACAGGCCGGGAACGGAGGCGTTTTACAGGCGCAGTCCGGGGCGGGCAGCGCGGCCGGCGGGCAGAAGCCGGCGGGACAGGCAGGCCGCTATGGCGCAAAGTCGTCGTTCAAGGGCGGCAGAAAGGGCGAAGACGGAAAGAAGAGCGATTTCCGGCGGGCGCTGAAACGTTCCGACAATCCGGACGTGCTGTACGGCCGGGATTTTGACGAGGAGTCCATGCCGATCAACGATATCATCGGCGAGATGGGCGAGGTGGTCATCCGCGGCAAGATCCTCAATATGGACAAGCGGGAGATCAAGAACGAGCGGACGATCCTGATCTTCGATGTGACGGACTTCTCCGATACGATGACGATCAAGATGTTTCTGCATAACGATCAGGTGGCGGAGCTGACCGGGGATGTGAAGCCGGGCGCTTTCGTGAAGATCAAGGGCATGACGCTGATGGACAAGTTTGACCATGAGCTGACCATCGGTTCTTTGACGGGGATCAAGAAGATACCGGATTTTACCACATCACGTCTGGATACCAGTGTGCGCAAGCGGGTGGAGCTGCACTGCCATACGAAAATGAGCGATATGGACGGCGTGTCCGAGGCCAGGGATATTGTCAAGAGGGCTTATCAGTGGGGGCATCCGGCGATCGCCATCACGGATCACGGCGTGGTGCAGTCCTTTCCGGATGCCAACCATGTCTGGGAAGATCTGTGGAAAGCGGAGAAGAACAAGCGCAAGGAGGCGGGGGATCCGGACCCGGACAAGCAGGACTTTTTCAAGGTGATCTACGGGGTGGAAGCCTATCTGGTGGACGATCTGCATGAGATCGCCACCAATGATAAGGGGCAGGATTTCAGCCAGGATTTCGTGGTGTTCGATATCGAGACCACGGGCTTTTCCCCGGTGGAAAACAGGATCATAGAGATCGGCGCGGTGAAGGTCTGCGGCGGTAAGATCGTGGACCGCTTTTCGGTGTTCGTCAATCCGGAGGTGCCGATTCCCTTCGAGATCGAGAAGCTGACGGGCATCAAGGACGATATGGTGATCGATGCGGAGAAGATCGAGAGCGTGCTGCCGCAGTTTCTCAGCTTCTGCGAGGGGTGTATGCTGGTAGCCCACAATGCCGGGTTCGACATGAGTTTTATCATGGAAAACTGCGACAGGCAGGGAATTGCTCATGATTTTACTTATGTGGACACGGTGGGGATGGCGAGAGTGATGCTGCCGGCGCAGGCCAAACACACGCTGGATGCGGTGGCCAAGACGCTGGGTGTTTCGCTGGAGAATCATCACCGGGCGGTGGATGACGCGGAGGCCACGGCGCAGATCTTTGTCAAGCTGATTCCGATGATGGCAAAGGACGGCATCACTACGCTGGCGCAGATTAATGAAAAGGGAAATTTAAGTCCCGGCATTATAAAGAAACTGCCCACCTATCACGGAATCATTTTGGCCAAAAACAATGTGGGACGGATGAACCTGTACCGGCTGATCTCCCTGTCCCATCTGACTTATTTTGCCAGAAGGCCGCGGATTCCGAAGAGCCTTCTGAATCAGTACCGGGAAGGGCTGATCGTGGGCAGCGCCTGCGAGGCGGGGGAGCTTTATCGTGCGCTTCTGGAGCGGAAGCCGGATGCGGAGATCGCCAGACTTGTGGATTTCTATGATTATCTGGAGATCCAGCCGCTTGGCAACAACAAGTTCATGATCGAGTCCGAGCGGGTGCAGAATGTAAATTCCATGGAAGATATCATGGAGATCAACCGGAAGATCGTGCGGCTGGGGGAACAGTTCCACAAGCCGGTGGCGGCTACCTGTGACGTGCATTTCCTGAATCCGGAGGATGAGGTCTACCGCCGCATCATCATGGCGGGACAGGGATTCCCGGATGCGGATAACCAGGCGCCGCTGTATTTTCGGACGACGGAGGAGATGCTTCTGGAGTTCGCTTATCTGGGAAGCGATAAGGCCGAGGAGGTGGTCATCACCAACACCAACCTGATCGCGGATATGATCGAGACCATGTCGCCGGTACGGCCGGACAAGTGCCCGCCGGTGATCGAGGACAGTGACAGGCAGCTGACGGAGATCTGTTACAACAGGGCACATGAGCTGTACGGGGAGACGCTGCCGAAGATCGTGGAGGACAGGCTGGAAAAGGA
>VSOD01000021.1 GCA_009774655.1 Lachnospiraceae bacterium | reverse complement strand
CCCCCCCCCCCCCCCCCCCCCACCGACACACGACGATATACTCCATGGGCGTGCGGCCGATGGCTTTTTTGAAAAAACGGCAGAAATATTGTTCGTTGAGGCTGATCTGCGCCGCCAGGTCGGAGATGTAGATTTTTTCTTTGTAGTTGTCTTTGATGTAGGTGAGAACGGCCTTGATGTCTTCCACGCGCTTGTCATAGTCTGCCTCTGTCGGTGTGAAAAGCCGGTGCTCGGAGAGCGTGGCCAGCAGGAAGAGAAGCGATGCCTTGATGTATAATTGACTGGTCAGGTCATCGGTGACGGCGGAAAGATCACCCGGCAGTTCGTTCTGGGTGGGCTGCTCCCAGGAAATTTTCTCCTGAAAGGTCTCACTCTGAAAGGCCTCTTTCTGCTGCGCACGGCGGAAGGTGTGCAGGATATCCATGAAGGCGCTCTGCAGTGCACCGAAAGCCGGATGCTGCGGTGTCAGGCAGCGTGGAAAGCGCATCCGCCCCTGTTTGATGGGCTGGATCAGCTGCACCTGGGCCGTGTCACAGGAATCAAAGCTCAAGGTATCCGGAGAAAAGACCACGGCATCTTCATAGCTGCCTGCGGATTCCGTGATGATGCTGTGCAGTTCACCGGGATTGATGAAGTAGAGGCATTCGGAATGGATCGGAAACTGTTCCATATTGATGTCCAGACGGAAAGCCCCGCCGGAAAAGTAGAGGATTTCCACCTCGTCATGCCAGTGATGCTTGACAAGGGTGCCTTTTCTGCCGGAGCGGGTTCTGTAGACCGCACAGGGGAAGGATTTTGTGCCGTGAAGGCGGATTTCTTTCAGCGTTGACGGTTGAGGTTGTGCAGGATACATGGGCAGGGATGCTCCTTAATATGATTTGTTGTTATGTCGTTTGCTATAGTATAGTTTACTGAGTTTGGGCGGGAATTGCAAGGAAGAAGAAAACTGTATAAAATAATGATTGACAGCACGCAAAGCAGGGTGTAATATCAATACAATATAAACCTACCGCTTAAGTAGGAAATAAAAACAGCAGACAGTCATAAGAGAGAAGGAGAGAGCATGTCAAATATTAAAAAAAGCGTGGCCGAGCTGATCGGCCAAACGCCGTTGCTGGAGATCGGTAATTTTGAGAAGAACCATGGTATTACAGGCGTAAAGCTGCTGGTGAAGCCGGAGTACCTGAATCCGGCCGGATCGGTGAAGGACCGGGTGGCGCTGCATATGATCGAGGAGGCGGAGAAGGCGGGGAGACTTAAGCCCGGTGCGACGATCATCGAGCCTACTTCCGGCAATACGGGGATCGGTCTGGCGGCGGTGGCGGCGGCCAGGGGATATAAAGCGATTCTGACCCTGCCGGAGACCATGAGCGTGGAACGGCGGACGCTGCTGCGGGCTTACGGCGCCGAACTTGTACTGACCGACGGGGCAAAAGGGATGGCAGGCGCGATCGAGAAGGCTGAGGAGCTGCAGGCGTCCATACCGGGTTCCATGATACCGGGCCAGTTCGTAAATCCGGCCAACCCGGCGGCGCACAGGCAGTCTACGGGTCCGGAGATCTGGGAGGATACAGACGGCCAGGTGGATATTTTTGTGGCATGTGTGGGCACCGGCGGTACGATCACCGGCGTGGGCGAATATCTGAAAGAGAAGAATCCCGCAGTTAAGATCGTGGCGGTGGAGCCGGCAGGCAGTCCGGTGCTGTCGGGCGGTGCGGCCGGCGCGCACAGGATTCAGGGGATCGGTGCAGGCTTTGTGCCGGAAGTATTGAATACGGATATCTATGACGAGGTTGTCAGGGTTTCCGATGAGGAAGCCTTCGCGGCCGGCAGGATGCTGGCGGCAGAAGAAGGGCTTCTTGTGGGAATCTCCTCCGGCGCTGCGCTCCATGCCGCTGCGGAGCTTGCCAGGCGACCGGAGAATCAGGGCAGAACGATCGTAGCGCTGCTTCCCGATTCCGGGGACCGCTATCTGTCCACACCGCTGTTTGAAGGATAGAACCACAAGTTTACTTGATAAATTTTGCCTTTCATGCTAAAGTAGTCAGGGACAGACCATTTACGAAAGGACAAAGCGAAATGGCAGGAATGATAGAAGTTCGTAACCTGGGTAAGACATTCGTGACGAAGGACGCCGATGTGGAAGCACTGCAGGATATCAACCTTTCCATTCAGGCAGGGGATATCTACGGGATCATCGGCATGTCGGGCGCCGGGAAGAGTACGCTGGTGCGCTGCCTGAATTTTCTGGAGCGGCCGACAGGGGGCACCGTGGAGATCGAGGGCCGTGATTTAAGCATGCTCTCAGAGAAGGAGCTGCGTGCGCAGCGGGCTGAGATCGCGATGATCTTTCAGCATTTTAATCTGCTGATGCAGAAGAATGTCATTGATAATATATGTTTTCCGCTGCTCTATGCCGGCGTGGGGAAGAAGGACGGCGGCAGGAAAGGCACCATGAGCAGGAAGGATGCCAGAAAAAGGGCGGAGGAGCTTTTACAGATCGTGGGACTGACGGAGAAGGCGAAGGCATATCCGTCCCAGCTGTCCGGCGGACAGAAGCAGCGTGTGGCGATCGCCAGAGCGCTGGCGGCCAATCCCAAGATCCTGCTGTGCGATGAGGCCACCAGTGCCCTGGATCCGCAGACGACACAGTCCATCCTGCAGCTTTTGAAACAGATCAATAAAGATTACGGGATCACGATCGTGATCATTACGCATGAGATGTCGGTGGTGCGGGAGATCTGCTCCCATGTGGCGATCATCGGCGGCGGCCGTCTGGTGGAGCAGGGCCGGGTGTCGGAGATCTTTTCCCATCCGAAGACGAAAGAGGCCAAAGAGCTGATCGTCAAGGGAAAAGGGGAGGAGCGGCGCACACTGGAAGGCCACCAGAAGGATATGATGAAAGGCAAATGCTGTATCCGCATCGTCTTTTCCGTGAACTCGTCCTTCGAGCCGGTCATTGCCAATATGGTGCTGCGTTTCGGACAGCCGATCAACATCCTGCGGGCGGATACCAAGAATGTGGAAGGTATCGCCAGAGGAGAGATGATCTTAAGCCTGCCGGATGACGTGCAGATGCAGGCCGATATGAAGGAATACCTGACGCAGAGGGGCCTGGCGGTCGAGGAGGTGGACGGCTATGTGGTTTAGTGAATGGACAAATGAAATGACGGTCATGATGATGGACGGCATTAAGGAGACCCTTTTTATGACACTGCTGTCAACATTGTTCGGCTATCTTCTGGGGCTGCCTATGGGAATTGCTCTTGCGGTGACGGACAAAAACGGTGTCAGGCCCAATGCAGTGATCTACAAAGTGCTGGACGTGATTGCCAATATCGTCAGGAGTATCCCTTTTCTGATCCTGCTGATCCTGGTGATGCCGCTGACCAAGGCGCTGGTTGGCAGAAGCTACGGCACGGCGGCTACGGTGGTTCCGCTTACGCTGGCTGCGGCTCCTTTTATCGGCCGTATGATCGAGTCTTCCATCAATGAGGTGGACCGGGGCGTGATCGAGGCGGCGCAGAGTATGGGAGCGGGCACTATGACGATCATCATGCATGTGCTGCTGGTGGAGGCCAGGACTTCCATTTTGGTGGGGGTGACGATTGCACTTGGTACGATCCTTGGCTATTCGGCGATGGCAGGTATCGTCGGCGGCGGCGGTCTCGGAGATATCGCCATGCGTTACGGCTATTACCGCTATGAAGAAGAGATCATGTTTGTGGCGGTAGTGCTGCTGGTGGTGCTGGTGCAGATCTTCCAGACGCTGGGCATGAAGATGTCGGTGAAGCTGGACCGCAGGCAGAGATAGACCGGATTTGGCCAGGACATCAGAGTATGTCGGGGCAGCCGTGTAATATACGGATCTCAAAGTTATGTGCGGTAAAGGAAACACGATACCGTACATTGGCTTTCAGATAGAAACTTGTGCTTGAGCCCGCAGCTGCAGGCTGGGCAGAAATGGAGGAGTATTTATGAAGAAAAAATTTATCGCAGCTATTTTGACAGCCGTTATGGCGCTTGGTACCCTGACAGCGTGCGGCGGTTCCGCTGACAGTGCAGCGTCCGGACAGAGTGAGGCGGCACAGAGCGAAGCGGAGGACACGGAAGCGGCAGCTCCTGTGGAAGAAGAGACGACACCCGCAGAAGACGGGGCGGCAGCAGAAGATGAGGCTGCAGACGCGGAAGAAACAGGCGAGGCGGCAGAGTCCAAAGGCACGATCACCATCGCAGCATCCGCTACACCTCACGCTGAGATCCTGGAAGAGGCAGCGCCCCTTCTGGCAGCACAGGGCTGGACTTTGGAAGTGACCGTGTTCAACGATTATGTACAGCCGAATCAGGTTGTGGAGAGCGGTGAATTCGACGCCAACTATTTCCAGCATATTCCCTATCTGGATTCCTTCAATGAGGAGCAGGGTACGCATCTTGTCAATGCAGGCGGCATCCACTATGAGCCTTTCGGCATCTATCCCGGCACGAAGAGTGATCTGACCACGCTGGAGAAAGGCGATGTGATCGCAGTGCCCAATGATACGACCAATGAGGCGAGAGCCCTTCTGCTGCTGCAGGATAACGGTATCATCACCCTGAAGGACGGTGTGGGCCTGGAGGCGACCGTGAGAGACATCGTTGACAATCCCAATGAGATTGAGATCCAGGAGCTGGAGGCGGCACAGGTGCCGAGAGTAAAAGATGAGGTTGCGTTTGTTGTCCTGAACGGTAACTACGCACTTGAGGCAGGTTTCTCCGTAGCCAGGGATGCGGTTGCCTACGAGCAGGCTGATTCCGAGGCGGCGAAGACCTATGTGAATGTGATTGCCGTAAAAGAAGGCAATGAGAGCAGTGAGGCCATTAAAGCGCTTGTAGATGTATTGAAATCAGATGAGATCACAGAGTTTATTAACGGTAAATATGATGGCGGCGTGATTCCTTTTAAATAAGGAGCGCTTGAAAAGTTTACGCCAGCCTGGAATTATTTGTTATATTTGTTGTATTTTATAGTTGGGTAAGGGTATTCTTTACTGGAGCGAATTTCCAGTGGGGATGCCCTTTTTCATAATAGTGCTTGACAGCTGTGGAATATCTGACGTATTGTGTAGTTGAATAAACAGGGCTTGTCGCTGCCCTTTTGAAAGGATAGAATCCGGTAGATGAAGATAGCAATCTGTGACAATGACAGAGAAGAAGCAGGATTCCTGAAGGCACTGGTTTTGGATATTCTGGGAGAGCAGGATGTTTCCTGTGAGATCTTCAGTTTTGAACAGGGGGAAGAACTTCTGGAGTCGGAACTGGATTATCAGATAGTGTTTCTGGATATCATGCTGGATGGAAAGAACGGCGTGGATGTGGGCAATGAAATCTACCGACGGAACCGCCGGATCAAGATCATCTTTCAGACGAATTTTGATGAATATTACAGGGAGGCGCTCAACCGCTCCCACGCCTTTGCTTATCTGGAGAAGCCGATAGAGAAGGAGGAGCTGAGGGAACAACTGGAAGAGCTGCTGAAGGACGGCGGGGATAAGCAGGACAGCAGGATTGTGTTTGAGCATGTGACCGTAAACGGGAACGGGGTATGTGAGGAGAAGCCGATGGTCAGCGTTACGGTACGGAATATTCTGTACTTTGAATACATAAAGAGACAGAAACAGGTGAGGATAAGGACAGACAAAGCAGAATACTGCTATAAGACGTCCATGCATGCTCTGGAAGAGAGGATGAGTCCTTTTGGGTTTGAAATATGCAGCAGGGGCATACTGGTCAATCTTGGCAGGATTGCAGGGATACAGGGATATATGATCAGGCTCAGTACAGGAGATATCATACCGCTGTCGCAAAGGCGCGCCGTCAGATTTAAGGAGAGATTAAGCGAATTTATTCATAAAGTCTGACGCGTGGTGCGGATATTACCGGGAGGGAACCATGGACAGAGTGGTTTTATTGTTTTGCTCGCTGCTTTCATGCGGCATCATAATCAATATTATGTTTCAGTTTCTGGATGAGCGGTGCGAGAGAATATATCAAAGCAGGTCATTGTATAGATGCACGACGGCTGTCAGTATCCTGCTGCTCACCGGGGTCAACTGTCTGGATCATTTTATCTTTAATTTTATCGCACATCTGCTTGTGTTTGTACTGGTCAGCTTATTTCTCTATTATGATGAGCGGAAAGGGATAGCCCGTATTGCTGAGGCAGTGGTATTGTACATCGTGATAGCGGTTTTGGAGACACTTGGCGTTTTCCTGCTTCTGTATCTGTTGGAAGCGATGGGGCAGGTGCCGGACAGCGCCGCTATCCTGCAAAGCATGGTGACGGCATTTTCCAAGGTGATCCTGCTGTTTCTGTATTACATTGTATTCCGCAGGCTGTGGAGGAAACTGCCGGCCAGGAGCGGCACACAGTATGTGCTGTATCTCGTTCTGTTTGTGTACAGTGCTGTCAATGTCCTGACGCTGGCATTCATATCAGGATCAGAGAATCCTGTCATTCTTATGCTGATGACAGGCTGCATCGTTTTTGCCAATTTGTATATGTTATATTTTATCAAAGTCTCAGATGAGCGGAATGATTATAAGCTGCAGGTAGATATGATGCGGCAGCAGGAGAGGATGCAGTATGAGAACTATGAGGCGAGGAGCAGACAGTATACGGAGATGCTGCGCATCCTGCATGATGTCGACAAGCATATGAAGATGGTGGATGAACTGTACAGGCAGAATCATATTGAGGATGCTGTCAGCTATGCGGGACAGATCAGGAGCAGGATGAAGGAACTGGTGCCTCTTTCCTATACAAATAATACGATACTCAACTGCCTCCTGTCTGACAAGACGAGGCAGGCTGAGCAGGCGGGAATCAGGCTGGAGATCAGCGCGTCCATGGTGGATATCAATTTCATGAAGCCGGTAGATATTACCACAATATTCGGCAATCTGATGGATAATGCCATGGCGGCGGCATATAAGTGTGAGCAGGACAGGCATGTCAGGCTTTCCGTGGAACCACAGTATGATATGCTTCTGATCCGGATCACGAACAGCACAACAGAAAAGATTGTTATAAAGAACGGCAGAATGCCGGAGAATAAGAAGGGAACAGGAATACGTAATATAGAACGGTGCGTCAGTTCCTACGATGGCAGCGAAACCTGGCAATGTGCGGATGGTGTGTTTGCCTGTGATATTATCTTAAACAGAATAGAAAGTCAGAGCTGAGCAACGCGGATCTGTCCGGTGTAAAACCAGTTAAAAAGAGATTATGGTATAAACGCTGTAATCTCTTTTTGTGTGCGTAAAATTATAAAATCAGGTCTAAGAACCGGATTTGGGGACAAAAAACTGTACGTCGTGCCAAAAGTATTGCGGAAAAGACAAAATAAAACATATAATGACAAAAATCGAATAAAGGAGGGATTCAGCAATGAAGAAGGCATTATCAAAGCTGGCAGTGAAGGTATTGAACAAGAGTTTAAGGGCAGAGGCAGACAGTGCATGTGCACTGCTTGGATATCAGCCACGGATGCCTGAGACAGTGAAGAAATTTAAGAAAGAGAAGAAATGACAGTGAAAAATGCATATGATTCCATGGCTGACAGGTTTGCAAAGTATTTGACAGAAGAGGACTGCATATGCGCGGAGGAGGCGGATGCATATCGTTTCGGGATAGAAGTTACATTTCTGAAACTGGTGCATATCGCTTCCTATCTTTTGATTGCAGTGTGTATGAAGTGTGTGCTGGAATTTATCGTTATTTTCGGTATATTTTATGTTTTCAGGAAGAATACGGGCGGTTTTCATGCCAGGACCAGGCTGGGGTGTTATCTGTTTTCCTGTACAGCCGTTGCGGCAGCATTGTTGTTGGCAGGAGCAGAACTGTCCGGCAAAATCACAATGGGACTGACAGCCGCCTGCCTGATCGTATTATTTTGTATCTCACCTGTCAGACATGAGAACAGATCATTGGAGGAAGAAGAGATTTCTTTTTTCCGGAGAAGACTCTGTCTGCTTTCGGCAATATACACCATTGGGGTGATCTTAATGGAGCTGACCGGGTATGGGAGGCTGGCCGGACTTTTGCTGTCTGGACTGCTGCTTGTAACGGCACTGGCGGTGCTTGGAAAGCTGCAGCAGTTCTGCGCATTGATGCTTGTCCTGTTTATTTCCACAGGCAGTATATCCATTGCATATGAAGCAGAGCCGGAATCCGGAAAGGAGCTTGTCATAGTAACGGACTGCAGTCAGTCTATGCAGGACACGGATAAAGAATATATTGTATTTGACTTTATTAAGAGTCTGTATGCAGTCCTGCCGCGGGATTACCAGATAGGCATGATTGCTTTTAACAACGAAATCTGCGCAGAAGTTCCATTGGGGAGCAGTTATGCAGAAGCAGCGGAGTGCCTGCAGGAGCTGTCTTACAGCCGGTATGGAAATGCAGGAGCAGGTTTGGCAGAAGCGGTGGCGATGTTTGGCCCGGACGCATCAGAGAGAAGGATTCTCCTGATCTCGGACGGTGAGATCATGATGAAGACTGCGGAGGATACACAGTCAGCGGCACTGCAGTTTGAACAGGCAGTGAAGGACGCACAGGATAAGGGGATCCTTATTGATGTGATCGCACTGGGGACGCGCATAGAAGAAGGTGCTGTAGTGTATTCTGCGGCAGAGCCTACCGGGGGACGGCTGTATGAACTTTCGGACGGCGGCGCCCTGGGCGATTTCGCAGAGTCGCTGCTTTTTGAACAATGGAAGCTGAATGCGGTTTACGCAGGTCAGATTGGCGGGATGGGCGGCGAACTGTCAGTCAGGCTACCGGATTGTCTGATGAGCAGGGCCAGGATTGTTTTGGCGGGCAGTCAGCAGAATGAGAATATGACGCTGAACTGCGAGGCGGACAGAGTATATGTGTCAAAAGGTATAAACTATACGGTAATAGACCTGTTTCATCCAGTCTCAGATGAAGTGAAGATACAGATGAGTGCAGATTCGCCAATGGATGTCAGGGCATACCTGACCGCGGAGTATGATTTTATATTCAATGCGGATTATACATATATACCGGAGGAAAAGACGGCAGATTTCCGATTGGAGTTAACAAACGAGGATGGGCAGAACATGCTGGACGGGCATCTGATCGATAATGGTCTGCGGATATTTCTGGACGGCGAGGAGCAGGTCTGCCGGATCATCGACGGAGCGCTCTGTATGTCTAAGGAATATGAACATGATGCAGAGGCAGAACTCCGGGTAGTGTTCGACGGCACGTATGGTAATTATTATGGAGACCCGGATGAATCAGTGAAGATTAAAGTTCCGGCTGTAGAGAAAGAACAACCTGCAGTCGACTGGTTTTTCTGGCTGACGCTTCTTGGATTTGCGATATCGCTTTCGGTACTGTTCTTCGCAGCCTGTATACGCGGCAAAAAGAACTATGGACGGCACAGAGTGATAGATGAAGAACGGATACTTCCGGAAGAGCAGAAGACCCGTCAGAGTGAATGGGGCGGTAAGCTGCAGGTCTATGTGATCCGGAATAAGGAAGGCATTGATTACCCGCCGGAGAGCATCAACCTCTTTGCGAGATGCAGCCGTGACCTGATCACGCTGGAGTGGATCCTGGATACCTGTAACCTGCCCCTTATGCTTGCCGGGGCGGAGAAGATCCTCCTGCGGCCGGGGGATGACAGGAGCCTGGTCATCCGCAACAACAGCAGGGCGTCGGTATTGATGGGCCGGGAGCTGCTGGTAAAAGGGCGGCCATACCATCTGTACCATGGGGAGAAAGTAACTTTTATCTTTGACCGTGAGGATGCAGAGATAGAAGTACACTATAGAGACTTAAGACCAAATGAAAGACAGGGGAGGTAAACCAATGAGCATAATCAGACAGACGAACAGGACACTGCTGTTCGAAGAGATCAATCCGGAGAAGCCGGACCTGCTGACACTGGTAGGGGACGTGAGAGGGATCGACAGCCTGAGTGACGAGAAGGTCAAAGAGATGAACGAGGCGCTCTTAGTGAGGAACTTTGATGAGTTCATCACTAAGTTTGAGCCGGTGGTCTATTCCTTCTTCAATGCCAACAACCAGAAGATCATGTACACGTTAAAGAAGCCGGAGACCATCCCGGAGGAGATGCTGACGCCGATCTACTTAAACAGGCAGAATGACTTCCTGAAGATGCTGATGTCACTGGTAGAGGCAAAACGGGCGCAGAGCATCATCAACGTGGATTTCCAGTTCGACAGGCTGACAGACATGATATCGCCCAAGAAGGTCATGGAGGATATCCGACAGAACCGGAAAGAACTGCAGTATACTTATAAGACTTATGCACAGCTGGAAGACGGCGACCCGCATAAGCTGGACATCGCGGACAAACTGAACGTCATGTTCGAGGAGGCCAGCGTGAACTACAACAACGTGCTGGCCATGCTGCCCCTGGCAATCGAGGATATCAAGACAAGGCTTCTGCTGGGGGAGGCGGAGGAGCGGCGGGACGACACACCGCTGGCCCTGGGCGTCCTGAGCATGGATGAAAAGGGAGAGCTGAAAGTACTGGAAGTCCCAAAGACAGAGACCGCAGAGCTGATGGTGGTGGACGATAATGTCAATGCCGGCCTGATCGCGGCGCTGGAAGAGGATTATGAAGCCCTCAATGAAGAGAGCAGCGACTATGTGAGAGCGCTCGTGACGAGGACATACTGCCCGCTCGCATCCACCATGGTGAGCAGCATCGACGTGAAGCAGGAAGTGAGCAATTACAATTCCTATCTGGAATTCTATAAGACGGCCAAGGATGATTTCATCAAGGTGGTGAAGCCGCTGATCGAGAAGATCCTGGGCGTGTGGGCGTTTTTCGAGCAGTATCCGTCGAACCTAAAAGGCATGCGCCCGTCGCTGTTCATCACCAACATCTCCAATGACATGCTGGTGAAGAGCAATAACCTGCCGCGGCTGATCGCTTTCCTGAACACGGTCAATGCCAAGAATGACTTCGATAACACCATCTGGTACGGGATCGTGCCTTCCGTCTCCCTGGACCAGAATTCCAATATCAGGCTGACCAGACAGCGGTTCCAGGGTAATGAGAAGGTGGAGAAGACCGGCGTGAACAGCGTGGAGGCGCTGGTGCGGCTGTTAGACGTGCTGAAGGACTTCTCCGTACAGTGCTTCTTCTGTTATGAGACAGGGGACAAGACCACCTTCAACTACATGGCCACGGAAGGCATCGGGAAGTTTGAGGACCGCTGCAGCACGCTGACCGGCAAGCCCTACAGTGAGTTTGCGATCCCCTGCATCCCCAACTTCACGATCATCCCCAAGGACAAGTCGGGTGTGATCCTGGACAAACGCATGACCGTGAACGACAATGACATGGCGGAGCTGTCCAAAGAGAAAGAAGATATCATGAAGCTGTGGATCGACGGCGTCTATGTGGGGGCAGCCTATATCGCAGCCGGCCTGGTGGCAGCCTACCAGTGCCCGGATTACCTGAAGGAGAAGTTTAAGCGGAATGTGGATGAGATGCTCCCGGGCGTACGGTTCGATATCGAGGCGGGGGACCATCCGCTGCGGGTACATACCGTGATGGCCAAGGAGATCACGGGCTTTACCAATTCCATCAAGAATGAGATCAACAGACGGAATTTCGGGTTCGTGTTCTCTTCCGAGAATGCGATGCTGGGCTCGGAGGATGTGTCCCATATCATGGTATATAAGGCGAGGAACCTGATGAGCGACGGCAAGATCTATGAGCCGATCTATAAGACCCAGGTCACGACCTATATCGAGAGGGTCCTGCGCCATGCCACCAGCGATTATAAACAGGAGAACATCGTGAGCTTCTTCTCCAACAATCCGGCCAGCCAGAAGAGCAGGTGGCTGGAGAAGAAGAACTGCGTGAATGCGGTACTGGGAGTGGGAGATGACATAGCCTATGAGATTGATGAGGCCAACGGCTATTGTGCGCTGAACATCACGTTCAATGGCAATGTCAGGAACCTGGAGATAGAGATCAACCGGTTCAATTCAAACAACCGTACAATCTAAAACAAGAAAAGGAGGATTCAAGATGGGTTTCAGGTTGAGCGTAACTGGAGGTGCAGAGCAGATCGCTCTGGATGAGAAGAGTATCCGGAATGTCAAGTTCGGCTCGGAGTCTGCCGTAGATTCCAATGCCCGTGCGACAGACTTTGGGGTCTCCATGAAGATTTGGGGGAAGATGCTCTATAAGCTGGGCGGGGAAGGAAATGACGGCACGCTGGAGCTGTCCAAGTGGTCTGTTGTTCCGTCAGAGAAGGCGGACTGCTACCGGACGGCAGTGGTGGAGGTCATCTCCGCAGGCCAGGTAGTACGTAAGTACGAGGTGCCCAATGCCTTCGTCATGGAGTATTCGGAAGAGATGGATGACGAGACGGGCGTAGGGACTTTCTACCTGCATGTGAAGCAGAAGAAGGACGAGAACGACAAAGTAAAGATCGAGGGCGGCTACGCCGGTGAATGACAGGGAGGAGAGAGAGCATGGCATTTGTTGTAAGAGTAGAAGGAGCAGAGACATTTGAGATCGCAAAAGAATGCGTAAAGAGTGTGAAGACGACCACGGACATCCCGATGGATTCCAATGCCAGGACGAAGGATTTCGGTGCGACCATGACCATCAAGGGCAAGATCCTGACAGCGGTAGGCGGGGATCCCTTTGACAGCACCCGGAAGATGGCGCTGTGGTCCGTAGTACCGGCGGAGAAGGCAGACTGCTACCGTAAGGTCACAGTAGAGTATGTAGCAGCAGGCATCATGGAGCGGAAGTACTGCTTCCCCAATGCATTCGTAGTCGACTATAAGGAAGATTACGGTGATGAAGAGGGGACGGGCACGTTCACCCTTGTCATCAAGCAGAAGAAAGACAAGATCAGTACTGTGACGGTAGAGGGCGGCTATACGGCATAGAGCCGGGACGCAGGAATACCTGTTCATGTACAGAAAACAGAGAGCGTATGCAACGTATGTTGGATACGCTCTCTCAAAAGAGGGGTCCATCATGGATTATTACAGGATATTGGGAGTGCCGGAACAGGCAGATGAAGAGCAGATCAAGCAGGCGTACCGCAGGGAAGCTAAAAAATACCATCCGGACTTAAACCCGGATGACCCGGCGGCGGAGGCAAGGTTTAAGGAGATCGCGGAAGCCTATGCGGTACTGTGTGACAGTAAGAAACGAAGAGAGTATGATTCAAAGAATCAACAGCGTGAAGGACGTGCCGGGACCAGGCCGAAAGGACAGGCACGTGCCGCGGATCCGGAGATGGATCTTGCAGACCTTACCAAAAACATGGAGCGGTATTTTGGATTTCCCTTTCAGGCAAAGAAGACAGCGCAGGCAGGCCAGGGTGCGCAACACAATAATAAGAAAAACCCGCTTGATATGACTGAGATGTTTGAGGCATATATGAGATTGAAATAGAGTCGATGGCCATAGGGAGGAAGGTGTATGGCCATCACAGGATATAGAGAAGAGAAAGCGTGGAAAGGCTGTATGAACAGAAAAACAACACTGGATATCACCATCATCTTGTCTGGTATCACTGGCATGGTATTATCCTATGCCTATCTGGAAGATCCCATGGAAAGGCAGGTGAGCCTTATTGTGCTCGGTACGGTGTCCTTTTTTTTCTTTCTGCTGGCAGTGGCAGACAGGAACAGGCCGGAATATATACCGGATCACGGATCGGGACACGGTGGGATATCCGAACTCCTCCTTCTTGGTGAAGAGGACAATATAACAGACATATGGGATATCTACGGGAAGACATCCATCGTTTTTGGCAGGGATGAAGGAGAGAATCAGGTGGATGTGGACCTGAGGAACACGGATTATGCGGGCACGGTGGACAGGGAGCATGCTGTCATGAACTTCAGTGGAGGCAGCTGGTACATAGAAGACCTGGACAGCGAGAACGGGACAAGGATAAGGCATGAAGGAGAGGAGAAGGCATATAAGATATCCTCCAGAGAGCCTTGCAGGATAGAAAAAAATGACACAGTCTATCTCGGACTTGCGCCGATCAGGATACGGTGAGAGCCAATAGAAAAAGGAATAGGAGTATACGCACATGAGCAACTTGATCAGATGCCAGAACGGGCATATGTTTTCCAGCAGGCGGTACGGGACGGTATGCCCCTACTGCAACATCGAGACAGCCACCAGGGAGAAGAAGGAGACAGGACAGACGGAGATCGAAGTGGAGGAGGCGCTGTTCTTACAGGAAGAGCATCCGGTATGCGGCTGGATCGTCTGCATCGAGGGAGCCAGGAAAGGGAAAGACTATAAGGTCATGGCGGGGAAGAACTTCGTGGGCAGGGCGGACGACATGGATATCCAGATCCTGGGGGACAATAAGATCTCCAGGCGGAACCACTGCGTCATCGTGTATGACGCCAAGCAGGGGCAGACGGTGCTCCTGCCCGGGGACAGCAACGGCCTCGTCTATTTAAACGACGAGGCGGTCTATGTGCCGACGGGGCTGAACATCTATGACGTGATCGAGCTGGGGGAGAGCAAGTTCCTGTACATCCCCTTCTGTGGGGAACATTTCAAGTGGGAGTAGGCGGAGGGAACGGTATGTCATTGGCGGAAGGTACACTTTTTATTCTTTATCTCTTGATCCTGCTCCTGGCTGCGCTCCGTTTCCTTGGAGGGAAAAAAGGGCGGGTGAGCCAGCGGTTACAGGCGGGCAGGGCGATGACGGTGGGGGACAGGCAGATCCAGGAGGATGCCTGTGGCATCTGCCAGAGCGCGGACGCTTTCCTGGCGGTGCTGGCGGACGGCATGGGCAGGCACTACGGCGGCAGGGTATCCTCCCGGACGGCGGTGGATACGATAAAGGACATGTTCCTGCACTACCGGCGGAGCGAAGCCCCGGCCTATTTCTTCCGGAGGGCCTTCCACCAGATGAACAGGGCCATCCTGGAACAGCTGGATGACGGCAGGGGCGGCGCCAGCGTGGGGGCGGTGCTGATCCGGGACGGCAGCCTGTACTATGCGGTGGCCGGCAACGTGAGGATCGCAGTGCTGCGCAGGGGGAGCCTGATCCCGGTATCCTCCGGCCATACCATAGACGTCCTGGCAGGGGACAGGTTCGTGGAGGGCAGGATCACAAGGGAACAGGCCCTCAGGATGCTGGAGGATACGCGTCTGTATAACTATGTGGGACAGGACGGCTTCCGGGAGATCGAGTTTGTCGACAAGCCCATAAAGCTCAAGGATAAGGATATCGTGGCCCTGATGAGTGACGGCCTCTATGAGGGGCTGGAATGGCGGGTCATAGAGGAGGTACTCTCCGGTAAGGGGAAATGCCAGCAGAAAGCCTGTGACATCGTGGAGCTGATCAATGCGGACAGCCGGAAAGGGAAGGATAATGGGGGCATCGTACTGGTCGAGGTGGCATCATGAGGAGAGATAACAGCAGCTTTAAGACCGCCTTCCTGTCGGAGGCAGGCAGCAGGCTTAAGAACAATGATTATTTTGGCTTCGTGGAGCTGGACGGCTATGCCTGTTACGTGGTGGCCGACGGCATCACGCATATGCACGGTTCCGAGAGCGCCAGGACGGCGATAGAGGCAGTGATCAATGCATTCCAGGAAGAGCCGGGCATCAGCAGGCGGAAGCTGCGGGGTTACCTGCGCAGGGCAAACAGGGAGCTGCTCCATGCGAAAGGTTTTGAGAGGCTGAAGGCATCGGTCACCGTGGTGGTGACGGATTACCAGAAGTGCCGCTACGGCTATGCCGGCAACACCAGATTCCGACTGTACAGGAACGGGAAGAAGATCCGCGCTTCCTTCGACATGTCCAAAGGGCAGGACCTGGTGAAGGAAGAGAGGATCAGCCAGGACAGGCTGGCGCGGCATGAAGAGCGGAACAACCTGTATTCCTTTTTCGGGGATAAGTCCTACCACCCTTACCTCTCCGGGAAGATCAGGCTGCAGGAGGGTGACATCATCACCCTGTATACCCGTGGCATCTGGGAGAACGTGGACGAGGGGGAGCTGGAGGACGTATTCGCGGAAGCGGGAGACGAGCCTGCCGAAGAATGTGACAAGGTGGAGGACCTGCTGCTCTCCAGACAGCCGGAGGACCTGGAGGACTATACCTTTGCCGCCATCTACGTGGACAAGGTGTTCCAGGACCCGAAACGGAAGAAGCGGATCAGGAAGGCGGTCCTCATCACAGTGGTCGTGACGGCCGTCATCCTGGGGATCTGCCTGGCAGTCTTTTTCTGGCGCCGGGCCAGGGCGCGCAAGAGGACGGACATGGAGCAGCATTTCTCGGATATGGGGGACTACATAGAGGACGATAACTTCATCCGTGCCAAAGAGGAATGTGACAAGGCCCTGGAACTGGCCGGGGAGCTCGGCGATGAGGAAGCGGAAGGGGATTACCGCAGTTTCCTGCGCTTGCTGGAGGCGGTCATAAACGCGGATGATGCCTACGATGCCGGTGATCACAGCGGGGCAAGGGAGGCCTACCTGTCTGCCCGGGCCAGATCCCGGTATGCGGATAATGCGGGGATGGGCCATATCGAGAAGAGGCTCTCGCAGATAGGGGACTATGAGCAGGTCTTTGACAGCATCGCCATGGGGGACAGGCTGTCGGAGCTTGGCAGCTATGAGCTTGCGGAAGAGAAGTACCTGGAAGCGAAGGCAAAGGCCGCGGCCATCTATTTCACGGAAGGGAGGCAGCAGGCGCTGGACGCACTGGATGCGCTCTATGAGGCGTGGGACGCTTCACTGGAAGAGACACAGGAGGAACAGGATGCGCTGGCGGCGGCACAGGCCTCGGCGGCGGAACTGGTGAAGCAGGGGGATACTGCCAGTGCGGAGAAGGACTATGACGGCGCGCTGGTATATTACCTGATCGCCCAGGAGAAATACGGTGAACTGGATGATACCGCACAGATCGCCCTCCTGAACCGGAAGATCAGCACGCTCAATGAGAAGAAGGCGGAAGTGGAGGCGCGGATGGAGGAGGCCCGGGCGTTGGAAGAGCAGGCGCGGAAGTTCGAGGAAGAGAAGGACTATGAACAGGCCAAAGCCCAGTACCAGTACGCCAAAGCCGTCTATACGGAGATCGGCCAGGACAACAAGGCCAATGAAGTGCAGGGCAAGATCGATATCCTGGAGACCAAGACCGCGAAGCAGGAGAAGGAGCAGGCTGCGGCGGAGAAGGAAGAACAGGCGGAGAAAGAGGCACAGGAGAAGAAGGAGAAGGAAGAGAAGGAAGCACAGGAGAAGAAGGAGAAAGAAGAACAGGAAGCGAAGGAGAAGGAAGCCAGGGAGCGGGCGGAACTGGAGCGTCTGGTGCGGGAAGAAGTGGAACGTCAGAAGAAGGAAGAAGAGAAGGGAAACGGCAGTGTGAGCGGGAACAGTATCAATGGTGGATGAGAAGAGATTTGACTATGATAAGTACATACAGGAACGCCTGCGGGAGATCGACGACCTGGACGAACGCAGGGAGGCAAAGGTGCTGCTGGCGGAAGGCCTGGGCAGGATGATGGCATGGTCGGAAGGGCGCTATGCTGCTCTGGAGGAGCGGGTGCAGCGGGAGCTGGAAGCGCCCTGGCGGCCCTTCCATACCTACACCACCATCATAGGACGGGAGGACTATGACCCCATCAACAGCTTCTGGGCGCCGCTGTGCATGGAAGACCTGCAGGCGGGCCCAGGGCAGGGCGGCCGCGAGACCGTGTACCTGGCGGCGGACGACGCTGCCTGCAGGGCGTTCCTGCAGGCAGGCGTGGTAGAGGCACAGGATGCGCGGACCGGACAGCCCGTCAGGCTCACTGTACGGCGGCCGTCCAGATACCGGGCCTGCCTGGAGCAGCTCTACGCCCTGTTCTCCGGGAACCATGTGCCGTGGCAGACGGTCCATCTGGGACATCTGGAGCGTTTCTTTGACCTGTTCCCGGAAGGAGAAGGGGACAGGGAGACAGGGACGGGCAGCCGCAGGGTATATCATTTCCCGGAGGGACGGTGGGACGGCTGCATCCGGCAGGGGATGGTGCCGCTGTGGAACATCCGGCAGATCCCGGTCCGTTCGCGGGAGTTCCGGATGCCCTGTATCGACGAGGCGTTCTATGAGCATGCCTTCTACCTGCCGGAAGAAAAGGGACAGACGGACGGTTATCTGGCGCAGGCCGGGGACGAGATCCTGTCGATCCGTTATGAGAAGGATAAGATCGTCCTGAAGACAAGGCGGGATACACTAGAGGATATCTCTGTCTGCAGGCTCTGCCAGGCCGGACCGGAACCTTCTGCCGGTTACCGGTATCCCGTACTGACGAACCACAGGCCGGACAGCCTGGCGGCCAGGTACCTGCAGAAGAGCGGCCGTTTCCTCCAGACTCCGGCGGAGCTTGGCCGCAAGGTGCAGGAGTTTGCAGGCGGTTACAGAATGGAGATGGCCGGCTTTGAGATCCTGGAGAAGGCGGAGAAAGGCTTCCTGTCCGGGGACATGAACGGGTTCACCGGCGCCAGGGTGTTCACGGATGACAGGCGGAAGGTACTGCTCATACGTCTGCGGCAGGCAGGGGGATATGAGGATGGCTACCTGCTCGGGGCGCAGGTAAGGTACATGCTGTCACAGCTCCAGATGGAGTTCCTGGAATACCGGTGTATGGGTGTGGTGGAATAAGACACGGCAAGCAGGAGAGTGGGAACAGGTAAGAGACGCGGACGGAAGGGGATTGACTGATGGGAGAGAGCTATCTGGTAGAAGGGGCGAGGTTACGCTGCATGTGTGGGAGTAAGTGCAGCAATCTGAAAGTACAGGGTGGCCATGGATATACATTGAGCGGTAAGAAGAAAGCAAACTGTACAGACTGCTTTCCGCTGGTGAATATCCCGGAGTTTGGACAATGCATCATGAACAAAGACGGGGGCACCTGTCTGGGTTTCATGAATCTGGAATTCAAATGGAGGAACAAGGGAGGTTCTTCCTGGAAGCTGGAGCAGTTGAATGGAGATACTGCGTTGACGATGGACAGTTTCCTTATCTGCAAGCGGGGAGGGATCATCGCGCCTGAGACATCCGGGCAGGGGGATGTTCAGGAGATCAACTGGATGGAATTCTTTGATAAGTATCTCGATGATATAGTGGCAGCTCTGGGAAGGGCGGACGCATGTATGTATGGCGGGGACCCGGTCAACCTGAATACAGGGAACTATATTTATGAGAAGAAAGATCTTGTGATACCGGGTATCACGGAAATGTCATTCCATATGTTCTACAATTCTATGGATACATACCGGGACGGCAGTCTGGGGGAGGGATGGCACCATAATTACGAGATTTTTCTGGAGCAGAGAGGGGCGGGGATACTCCATCTGCATTTTGGAGATGGCCGCCGCGCTGCCTATCGCCAGAATATAGGGGATGTATATACTCCCCTGTCAGGCGGCAGCGGGCTGCTGCGGAAGGACAAAGAAGGATACCGGTATATAGCAAAGGACAGTACGGAATATTTTTTTGATGAAGATGGCCGCATCTTATCAACCATAGACAGGGATGGAAACACGACTGTCTTCCGGTATGATGTACAGGGACGGCTGCAGGAGGTGAGGGGAGCCAACGGGGGCATCCTGTATTACTATTATAATAAGGAAGGAAATCTATACCGGGTCTGTGACCATACGGGCAGGGAGATACGCCTGCTGTACAGTTATCGTGTCTTACAGAAGTTCGTAAATTCACTGGGCAGGGTCTATACCTACGGATATAATGAGAACCTCCGTCTGGAGAGTGTCACTACGCCACGGGGGATCGTAGGCATCCGTAATACGTATGATAGTATCAATCGGGTAACAAAACAATCTATGCCGGATGGCGGAGAGATAGAACTTAAGTATGATGAAGAAGGAATGTGTACCTATCTCAGTGATCAGAACGGCAGTATCACGGCGTATGAGTGTGATGAGCGGTTCCGCAATACGCGGACAGTCCATCATGACGGCGAGGAAAAGTTCAGATATAACGACAGCGGACAACGGATCCTTTATGTTGACAAGAATGGAAACGAGACAAGATATGGTTATGACGCAAAGGGAAATCTTGTGGAGATCCGCAACGCACTTGGAGGCGTGGCAGAGTTTCAATATAACCATGATAACAGAATCTCCAGGATCAGACTGCCGGGTGGTGGATGCATCGTAAATGAGTATGATGCAAAGGGAAATCTCAGGGCGAGGACGGATCAGGGTGGGAATGTGGTCGTTACTGATTATAATTCCCGTAATCAACCGGTATCCATCACACAGCCGGATGGTTCAACACTCAAAAACCAAAATGATGTAAGTGAATATATCTTGTGGTA
>VSOD01000209.1 GCA_009774655.1 Lachnospiraceae bacterium | reverse complement strand
GTATTACTGTTACGGTACTGTTATAGTTAACGACATTAGAAATTTCGTTTACTATAATTTTAGAAGAAAGATGTGAAAGCCGGATGCATCCGGCACAGGGAGGGGGAGCGGTATGGAGATCGCGAATAACAATCCTTTTATTATGCAGCAGTTCGCGGCCCGCGATGCGGTGCGGCAGAAAAACGGCCGTCAGCCGGAGGAATTTGGCGATGTTATCAAGTCCGCGCAGGAGAGCGGGGAGCAGGAGAAGGCGGATGCGGCCAGGAGGGAAGACGGGCAGGAGACAGATTACAGGCAGTTCCTGCTGGAGAAAATGGAAGAGATGCGTGCCAGGATAAAGAACGGTGATATCCAGCCCAAGATCCAGATCGGCGCCGAAGCCTATACCCAGGAAGAGTGGAAGAAACTTCTGGAGAAAGTAGACGCTGCCGAGGATGCCATCAGGGAACAGATCGAGGAGGAGATCGCGGCAGCCAAAGAGGCGGCCGGGAAGGACGAGGCCGATTCGGATACCAGGATCATCACCCGGGCCGACGGGGCGAAGATCCTTATGGTCACGACACCTTTCGGGGAGATGAGCGTAGAGCTTTCCAAGCCCGATGACAGTCTGACCTTTGACGATATCAGCAGGATATGCGATGAGCCGGAAACCGCAGAGAATCTTGATAAAACAGTTGACAATACCGATCCCGTTGTGGTATAGTATCCAAGGTTGTTAAAACCATGCCGAAGACAGTAGGTGCCGTAGTGACGGCGTAAGGATACCGCCTACCGAGGAGAAGAGCTGCTGTAAGATATATTGTAGTCTGTTTCATCCTCCCTGTCTTCAGGGAGGATTTTTTATAGAAGACTCCTATCGGCGTAAAATCTATAAGGAGGTAAATGTAATGGCAAAGGTTGAACTGAAAAAACCGATCGTAGAAGAGATTTCAGCTGTTATCCAGGATGCACAGTCAGTCGTTCTGGTCGATCACCGCGGACTTACGGTAGAGCAGGATACAGAGCTTCGTAAGCAGCTTCGTGAAGCCGGGATCACCTACAAGGTTTACAAGAACACAATGATGAATTTCGCATTTAAGGGCACTGATTTCGAAGCTTTGATCCCTTATCTGGAAGGCCCCAGCGCGCTTGCTGTTTCCAAAGAGGACGCAACGGCGCCCGCCAGAGTATTGTGCAAATTCGCGAAGACAGCAAATGCGCTCGAAGTCAAGGGCGGTGTCGTAGAGGGCACGCTTTATGACGCTAAGGGAATTGAGAATGTATCCAAGATCCCGTCCAGAGAAGAACTGCTGTCCAGACTGCTTGGCAGCATGCAGTCACCGGTTGCGAACCTGGCCCGCGTACTGAATCAGATCGCGGAGAAGGGCGGCGCGTCCGAGTGTGCACCTGCAGAGGCAGCACCCGCAGCAGAGGAAGCTCCTGCGGCGGAATAAGCTCCGGCAGAAGCATAAATCTTCAACAAAGGCAGTATAGCTTATCATTAAATATTATCAAACAAAAATCATGGAGGTAAAAAATAATGGCAAAATTATCCACTCAGGAATTTATTGATGCGATCAAAGAGTTAACAGTATTAGAGCTGAATGATTTAGTAAAAGCATGTGAAGAGGAGTTCGGCGTATCTGCAGCAGCAGGTGTAGTCGTTGCAGCAGCAGGCGGAGATGCCGGCGCAGCAGCAGCTGAGGAGAAGACAGAGTTCGACGTTGAGCTGACAGAGGTTGGCCCGAACAAGGTTAAGGTCATCAAGGTTGTTCGTGAAGTGACAGGCCTTGGTCTGAAGGAAGCAAAAGACCTGGTTGACAACGCTCCGAAGATGGTGAAGGAAGCTGCATCCAAGGAAGAGGCTGAGGATGTTAAGGCTAAGCTGGAAGCTGAGGGCGCAAAGGTTACTCTGAAATAATCGACAGGAGCACGGAAAGCTGAGAAGACCGTTCATGCCGGACATGTTTTTACATAGTCCGCATGAGCGGTTTTACTGCGTTTTTCGTGTTTTTTAAGAAAATAATCGTTGACTCGCAAAAAAACTTGTAGTAGAATGGAAAATGCACTATTGTGGTGTGGTATGCTTATTTGTATTATAATTTCATGCCGACAGGTATTCAGACAGGCAATCTGATAAGCATCAAATCATAAGGAACGGGGTGAAAGTGTCAATGGAAAAGAACAGAATCCGTAAGACTGCAGCCGGCAGAAATACGCGTATGACCTATGCACGACAGAAGGAAGTCCTGGAAATGCCGAATCTGATCGAGGTTCAGAAGAACTCCTATCAGTGGTTTCTTAGGGAAGGACTGAAAGAAGTTTTCGACGATATCTCTCCTATCTCGGATTACAGCGGACACTTAAGTCTGGAATTTGTGGACTTTGAGTTATGCGAAGAGGATGTGAAGTACTCTATTGAGAAATGCAAAGAGAGAGATGCTACTTACGCGGCGCCTCTTAAGGTGAAGGTTCGCCTGATTAATAAGGAGAAGGACGAGATCACGGAGCACGAGATCTTCATGGGCGACCTGCCGCTGATGACAGCGACCGGTACGTTTGTGATCAATGGTGCCGAGCGTGTTATCGTCAGCCAGCTGGTACGTTCTCCGGGCATTTATTACGGAATCGGACATGATAAGATCGGAAAAAGACTGTTTTCCGCCACCGTCATCCCGAATCGAGGCGCATGGTTAGAGTATGAGACAGACTCTAATGATGTGTTTTACGTGCGCGTGGACAGAACGAGGAAGGTGCCGATCACGGTGCTGATCCGTGCCATGGGCGTGGGTTCCAATGATGAGATCAGAGAATTGTTTGGTGAAGAACCGAAGATCGAGGCCAGTTTTGCCAAGGATACTTCCGAGAATTATCAGGAAGGTCTCTTGGAGTTATATAAGAAGATCCGTCCCGGTGAGCCTTTGAGCGTGGAGAGCGCTGAAAGTCTGATCACCGCTATGTTTTTTGACCCCAGAAGATATGATTTGGCTAAAGTCGGCAGATATAAATTTAATAAGAAGTTAATGTTCCGCAACAGGATCAGACACCACATTCTGGCGGAGGACGTGGTGGATATGACCACGGGTGAAGTGTTGGCCAAAGCGGGCGAGAAGGTTACCGCGGAGATGGCTGACGCCATTCAGAATGCTGCGGTTCCTTTTGTATGGATCCAGACGGAGGAGAAGAATGTGAAGGTTCTCTCCAATATGATGGTAGACATCACTAACTTCGTGGACTGCAATCCCAGGGAACTGGGCATCACGGAGCTGGTTTATTATCCCGTGCTGCAGCAGATCCTGGAGGAGTACAGCGACGATCCGGAGATGCTGGCGGAAGCGATCCACAAGAATGTGCACGAACTGATTCCGAAGCATATTACGAAGGAAGATATCCTTGCTTCCATTAATTATAATATCCATCTGGAGTACGGTATCGGCAATGATGACGATATCGACCATCTGGGCAACAGACGTATCCGTGCAGTGGGGGAACTGCTGCAGAACCAGTACCGCATCGGTCTGTCCAGACTGGAGAGAGTGGTCCGTGAGAGAATGACCACCCATGATGCGGACGAGATCTCCCCCCAGGTGCTGATCAACATCAAACCGGTACAGGCTGCCGTGAAGGAGTTCTTCGGTTCCTCCCAGCTGTCCCAGTTTATGGATCAGAACAATCCGCTCGGTGAGCTGACGCATAAGAGACGTCTTTCCGCCCTTGGTCCCGGCGGTCTGTCCCGTGACAGAGCCGGATTCGAGGTTCGCGACGTGCATTATACGCACTACGGCAGAATGTGCCCCATCGAGACGCCGGAAGGTCCGAACATCGGACTGATCAACTCCCTGGCATCCTATGCGCGGATCAACGAATATGGATTCGTTGAAGCGCCCTACCGTAAGATAGACAAAACCGACCCCCAGAATCCGCGCGTTACCGACGAGGTAGTCTACATGACGGCGGATGAAGAGGATAATTATCATGTAGCGCAGGCATCGGCTCCGCTGGATGCCAACGGCTATTTTACAAGGAACAGTGTTTCCGGACGTTTCGAGGAGGAGACGCAGGAATATCCGAAGGCCATGTTCGATTACATGGACGTGTCGCCGAAGATGGTATTCTCTGTGGCGACGGCACTCATTCCGTTTTTGCAGAACGATGACGCCAACCGTGCGCTGATGGGATCCAACATGCAGAGACAGGCCGTGCCGCTGCTCTTTACGGAGACCCCGGTGGTGGGAACCGGTATGGAGCCGAAGGCAGCCGTGGACTCGGGTGTCTGTGTAGTGGCGAAGAAGGCAGGTACGATCGACTTTGTATCGGCGGACCTGATCAGGATGACTTACGATGACGGGGAGAAGGATGAATACCATCTGACCAAGTTCTCCCGCAGTAACCAGTCCAACTGCTATAACCAGAAGCCTGTCGTGTTCAAGGGCAACCATGTGGCACAGGGCGAGGTGATCGCGGACGGCCCGTCCACAGAGGGCGGCGAGCTGGCGCTGGGCAAGAACCCGCTGATCGGCTTCATGACCTGGGAAGGCTACAACTACGAGGATGCCGTGCTGCTCAGTGAGAGACTGGTACAGGAGGATGTCTACACCTCCGTGCACATTGAAGAATATGAGGCGGAGGCCCGGGACACGAAGCTGGGGCCGGAAGAGATCACCAGAGACGTTCCCGGCGTGGGTGACGAGGCGTTGAAAGATCTGGATGACAGAGGTATCATCCGCATCGGTGCGGAAGTACGTGCCGGTGATATCCTTGTGGGTAAGGTAACCCCGAAGGGGGAGACCGAGCTGACTGCGGAGGAGAGACTGCTGCGTGCGATCTTCGGTGAGAAAGCGAGAGAAGTAAGAGATACGTCTCTGAAAGTGCCCCACGGCGAATATGGTATCGTTGTGGATGCGAAGGTGTTTACGAGGGAGAACGGCGACGAGCTTTCACCCGGCGTCAATCAGGCGGTACGCATTTACATCGCACAGAAGAGAAAGATTTCCGTAGGGGATAAGATGGCCGGCCGTCACGGTAACAAGGGTGTGGTTTCCCGCGTGCTGCCGGTGGAGGATATGCCTTATCTGCCGAACGGCCGTCCGCTGGATATCGTGTTAAATCCGCTGGGCGTGCCTTCCCGTATGAATATCGGACAGGTGTTGGAGATCCATTTGTCCCTGGCTGCCAGGGCGCTGGGCTTTAACGTGGCGACGCCGGTGTTTGACGGTGCGAAGGAAGATGACATTGCAGAAACCCTCAAACTTGCCAACGATTATGTCAATCTGGAATGGGAAGAATTCGAGGAGAAGCATAAAGATGATATTTCGGAAGAGATCATGCAGTATCTCTCCGATCACAGAGAGCACCGCGAGGTGTGGAAAGGCGTGGAGATTTCCAGCGACGGTAAGGTGCGGCTGCGGGACGGCCGGACCGGCGAATATTTCGATTCGCCGGTTACGATCGGACACATGCATTACCTGAAACTGCATCATCTGGTAGACGATAAGATCCATGCGCGTTCTACGGGTCCTTACTCGCTGGTAACACAGCAGCCTCTGGGCGGTAAAGCGCAGTTCGGCGGGCAGCGTTTCGGTGAGATGGAGGTGTGGGCGCTGGAAGCATACGGTGCGGCCTACACGCTGCAGGAGATCCTGACAGTGAAATCCGACGATGTTGTCGGACGTGTCAAGACTTACGAAGCGATCATCAAGGGTGACAATATCCCGGAACCCGGTGTGCCGGAATCCTTTAAGGTACTGCTCAAGGAGCTGCAGTCTCTGGGTCTGGATGTGAGAGTGCTTCGGGATGACCAGACAGAAGTTGAGATCATGGAAACGATCGATTACGGTGAGAACGACTACCGTTACGAGATCGAGGGTGACTCCAGAAACTATGACTATGAGCAGGAATCTCTTGGTTCGATGGGATATCAGAAGCAGGAGTTTGACGAAGACAGCGGAGAGCTTGTGACCAGCGAAGAGGAAGAGGACTTTGCGGAAGATGAGATGGACGCTGACTTTGCGGAAGAAGAGACGGAGATTTTTTAAGACCGGTATTCCGTTTTCGCGTGAGCATCATGTTACCAGGGACGGCTGTACATGGTAACATATAATCTGGAAGGAGCATGGTGATTGAAGATGTCAGATATGAAACAAGAAACTTATCAACCTATGACATTCGATGCTATTAAGATCGGATTGGCATCACCCGAGAAGATCAGAGAGTGGTCCCGGGGAGAGGTTACCAAACCTGAGACTATTAACTATAGAACATTGAAACCGGAAAAAGAAGGTCTTTTCTGTGAGAAGATCTTCGGGCCCAGTAAGGACTGGGAGTGCCACTGCGGTAAATACAAGAAAATCAGATATAAAGGCGTGGTCTGCGACCGATGCGGCGTGGAGGTGACCAAAGCCAGCGTCCGCAGAGAGCGCATGGGTCACATCGAGCTGGCGGCGCCGGTTTCCCATATCTGGTATTTTAAAGGTATTCCGAGCCGTATGGGTCTGATACTCGACCTGTCTCCGCGCGTGCTGGAGAAGGTACTGTACTTCGCTTCCTATATCGTGCTGGACGGCGGTGAGAGTAATCTGGAATATAAGCAGGTTCTCTCCGAGAAGGAGTACCAGGACGCCAGAGAGACCTGGGGCAATAAATTCCGTGTAGGCATGGGCGCCGAGGCGATCAAGGAGCTGCTGGAGGCCATCGATCTGGAGACGGAGGCGGTGGAGCTGAAAGAGGGGCTTCGCGATTCCACAGGCCAGAAGCGTGCCCGCATTATCAAGAGACTGGAAGTGGTGGAGGCGTTCAGGGAGTCCGGCAACCAGCCGGAGTGGATGATCATGGATGCGATCCCGGTCATCCCGCCCGACTTACGTCCTATGGTACAGCTGGACGGCGGTCGTTTTGCCACCAGTGACCTGAATGATCTCTATAGAAGGATCATCAACAGAAATAACCGTTTGAAGAGACTGCTGGAGCTGGGAGCGCCGGATATCATCGTCCGCAACGAGAAGCGGATGCTGCAGGAGGCGGTGGACGCGCTGATCGACAACGGCAGGAGAGGCCGTCCGGTGACGGGCCCGGGTAACAGGGCGCTCAAGTCCCTGTCCGATATGTTAAAAGGTAAGTCGGGACGTTTCCGTCAGAACCTTCTGGGTAAGCGTGTGGACTATTCCGGACGTTCCGTTATCGTGGTCGGGCCGGAGCTTAAGATCTATCAGTGCGGTCTGCCCAAGGAGATGGCGATCGAGCTGTTTAAGCCTTTTGTGATGAAAGAACTGGTGTCCAGAGGCATTTCCCAGAATATCAAGAATGCCAAGAAGCTGGTGGAGCGGCTGGATACCCAGGTGTGGGATGTGCTGGAAGAAGTGATCAAAGAGCATCCGGTGATGCTGAACCGTGCTCCTACACTGCACAGACTCGGTATTCAGGCTTTCGAGCCGATCCTGGTAGAAGGTAAGGCGATAAATCTCCATCCTCACGTATGTACGGAATTTAACGCCGACTTCGACGGTGACCATATGGCGGTTCAT
>VSOD01000208.1 GCA_009774655.1 Lachnospiraceae bacterium | reverse complement strand
ACTGCACCACGTCCAGCTGTGCATGTTCTTAGAAAAATGCAGCCAGCTCCCGCAGCGTCGTCTCCGGGAGCGCATAGAGGCCGCCGAAATGCGCCCAGAACTGTTCCGCTCCGGCATCCGCCTCGTTGTACTTCTTCACATCCTCCACCGCAACCCGGTATTTCTGCCATCCGAAGGCCTCCTCGAATCCGGTGTAGATCTGGTCCTCCTGTCCCATATGCATATGATCGTGATACCGCCAGATCGCCATATGGCATTCCTCGATCAGCTTCTTTTTCGCCAGATAGACCGGGTCCGCCTCCACCCACGCGCTTTTGTCCGGGCCGTTAAACCAGGTCGGTTCATGGGTGATCAGGAAATTGACTCCCTGCGCGGCTGCCTCCCTGATCACATCCACGGTGGCCATAAAGGTACAGCCGATCTTCTTCACTTCCATGTCCGGCTCCCCGGAGATCAGGATATCACAGGTCTGCCCGTCCGGTATGGATGCGCCGGACTCCTTTTTTATCTTCTCTATCACTTCTTTTACTGTCATGTTCTCCTCCATCCGGAAGTGTCACAACTTCCTGATTGAATCCACTGCCGCCCTCTGTTCCGGGTGCTGCGTCTGTCCCTACGCTTCCAGCATCCACTGGATCGCCGGCTCCAGATACTGATTCCAGAAAGCCCAGTTATGGATACCGGGACTCTCATGGTAAACATGCTCCACACCCTTCTCCTGCAGGAAATCACGAAGTTCCCGATTGTTCTCCAGCAGGAAGTCCTCTGTCCCGCAGGCCATAAAAAGTGCCGGTATCCGCTCGCCCGCCGCCTGATGCCTGCGGATCAGCTCCTCGGGATTATTGATGCTCGTAAGCAGCTTCTCCGGCTCCCCGAACATCAGCCGGTAATATTCGTAATTGGCCACCGGATTTCCCTGACCCGGCTTCATATTTGCCACCTCGTGCACGATCAAAGCAGAAGAAAGCGCGAATGCTTTGACAAAATGATGGTTAAACTGCAGCGCGGTATGGATCGCGCCGAATCCGCCCATAGACAGGCCGCCGATATAAGTATCCTCCATCTTCTGCGCCAGCCCGAAGGTTTTCCTCACATACTGCACCAGTTCTTCTCCTACATAAGTTGCATATTGGCGCCCTGTCTCCGGGCCGTCCAGATAGAAGGAATTCTCCCCCGCAGGACACACCACTGCCAGATTATAATTCCCTGCCAGTTCGCAGACCGCGCTGCCCGTCATCCAGTCCATGCTGCCGCCCGTGTACCCGTGCAGTAAGAACAACGTCTTCATGGGCCGTTTGAAATGCGGATTCTCCGCCGTCCACTCCTTCGGCAGGTCATTGGGGAGCACCATATGAAACTCCACCATCCTTCTTAAACAGTCTGAACAAAATTGAAATCTTCCGTTTGCCATACTCCTTCCTCCTTCTATACCTCTGCTGTCTTTTACGGCACCTCTGTGTTCTGCCGTTGTAATTCTATTTTAGCCCTTGACTGCCCCGATCACAACACCTTCCACCAGATATTTCTGCACGAAAGGATACACGATCAGGATCGGCAGGATACCGACAAACGCCATCGCCATACGGACGGAAGTACCCGGCAGTTCCACAGTCCCGGTTCCCATCAGCGCCGTGTTGGCTTTCAGCGCCTGAATGTTATTCATGATCTTCATCAACAGCAGCTGGATACTGAACAGCTTTTCGTTGTCCACATAGTACAGGCCGTTCGTCCAGTCGTTCCAGTAACACAGGCCGGTAAAAAGGCTGATCGTCGCCACCACGGGCCTGGACAGCGGGAACATGATGCTGTAGAAAGTCTTAAGCTCGCTTGCCCCGTCGATCTGCGCCGCCTCGACCAGCGCATCCGGCACATTGTTCTGGTAGAAATTCTTCACCAGGATCACGTTGAACGCCGTCACCATATAGTTGGGAATGATCAGCGCCCAGATCGTATTCTTGATGTGGAAGAAACGGCTCCACATAATATAAGACGGAACGATACCGCCATTGAACAGCATCGTAAAAAACACGAAGAAGGACAGTACATTCTTATAGCGGAACGATTTTCTGGCCATCGGATAAGCCAGCGTCGTCGTGACAACCACGCTCATCACCGTACCGAGGACTGTCACCAGAAAAGAGACACCGTAGGAACGCACGATCACGGCCCCCTGCTTCACCATGTAGTAATATGCATCCAGACTCAGTGCCTTCGGAAAAAAGGTATACCCATTCTGAACAAGCACCTGCTCCTTCGTAAAGGAGGCGATCACAAGCAGCACGATCGGCAGCAGCGTGACGATCACAAGGAAGGTCAGAATAATAGTCGCCACCCGGTTAAAAGATTTACTCTCTGTCATTTTTTATCCCTCCCTTAGAACAGTGCATTGTCTGCATCCAGCTTACGGACCAGCGTGTTGGCCGCCAGCACCAGAATGAAGCCTACGATCGACTGGTAGAAACCTGCCGCCGCCGACATGCCGACATTGTTCAGTTCCATCAAGCCTCTGTAAACATAGGTATCAATCGTCTGCGTCACACCAAACAGTGCGCCGGAATTCTGGGGCACCTGATAGAAGAGCCCGAAGTCCGAGTAAAAGATCCGTCCGATGGACATCAGGGAAAGTGTGATTACAGTCGGCTTCAACAGCGGTAACGTAACCTGAAAAATCTGCTGCAGCTTGGTGGCGCCGTCTAATGCCGCCGCTTCATATAAGGATTTGTCGATGCCGGAGATGCCCGCCATATATACGATGGACTGGTAACCCGCATTTTTCCAGAGATTCACAATGACCAGGATAAAAGGCCACGCTTTCGGAAAGGTGTACCACGCGATTCCTTCTTTTCCCAGACTCTTCATCACGGTATTGTTGATAAAGCCGGTGTCTGCGTTCAGGAAGGCGTAGGCCACGAAACCGATCACCACCCACGACAGCAGATTCGGCAGAAGCAGCGACGCCTGGAAAAATTTCACTCGCACTCTGTCGCCCAGCTCACATAACAGGACCGCGAGGAAGATCGCCACGACCGTTCCGAGAATAATGAATACGATATTGTAAAGCAGCGTATTCCTTGTCATGATCCAGGCATCCTTCGTCAGAAACAGGAATTTGAAATTGTCAAGCCCGCACCAGTCGCTCTTAAAGATACCCTTCATAAAGTTAAAGTCTTTAAAGGCCAGAAACAGGCCCATGATCGGTATGTAATTGTTGATGAGCAGATACACAATGCCCGGGAGTGCGATCAGAAGCAGCGGAACCGACTTTCCGAAATGCCCCCTTGTCTTCCCCTCAGCAGTTTTCGTTTTTGCCATATTTGTTATTCCTCCGCACAAATTACGCTTTTTATATTTTCTGTCCGGCACCCTTACGGAATACCGGACAGAAAATGGTCATGCATGATTCTGTTGTCTTATCGTGACAGGCATCCTATTTCGCTGCGTTCCACGCATCCAGCTGCTCCTGCTTGGCCGCTATGATATCCTGATAGCCCGCCGCATTCAGATCCGCTACAAACTTCGGAATCTCTGTCTCAGGATCGACGCTTCCGCACATCAGACCCGGCAGGTATTGTTTGATCACGTTCGTCACTGCCGTATACTGTGTCTTGAAGGCCGCCGAATCAAAGGAGAAGCCCATTGCCGGTGATACATCCGCCTTCTGGTTCTGTTCCAGCTCCCAGTCAAGAGAGTCTTTGCTGGTGCCTACCATGGGGTACATAATGAAATAGTTGCCAAGCGTACCGCAGCTGAGCTGTGCCGTATAAGGAACGGTCGTCGCATCCTGTCCTTCCGGATAAGACATATAACCCTCTGCATCCAGTACATAGTCCCTGTCCTTGATACCATAGATCAACAGATTGACGATATCTTCATCCGTATAAGTAAGATTCAGGAACTTAAGGGCCGCTTCCGGCACTTCACTGTTAGAGGCAACCATCCAGCTTATAGCATTGACTTCCGCAGTACTTAAATAAGCGTCATCAAGCATCTTGGCGCCAAGTTCATAGCCTCCGGACTGAGCCTCCAAAGCTGCCGCAGTATCCTCTTCCGGATAACTGTAAGAAGCACTGAAACAGAAATAATTGCCGGAACTCATAAGTTCAGCTGCCATACTCGTAGTTGTCGCTGCATCTTTCATAACAAGGCCCTGATTATACCATTCCCTTGCCAGCTTGCAGCGTTCTGCAAAAATATCAGAAGAATAAAGATCCACAACTGTCATCTCTCCATCCAACAACACACCAACTGGTGTATTGTAATCATCCGATAAATAATCAATATCTCCATAACTTCTGTTCAGTCCCAGATTTCCCGTTTCAACCGGCGCCATCGGTGTCATATCCGGATAAGCCTCTTTCACTGCACTGAGAACTGCCGTAACATCCTCAACAGTATTTACCTTACTCATATCCAATCCCAATTCTTCTGCAATATCCGCCCGATAGACCAGCATAGGTGTCAATGCAATCGGTTTCAATGTGGGAATTCCATAAATCACACCTTCCTTCGTGCAGGCATTCAGCCACTGCTCGCCCACCAGCTCCTTCGTCTCCGCCGCACAGCTGTCTATCAAAGAGGTAATATCCGCCGCCATACCGGTTGCCACACAGTTGTTGAAATCACCGAGAGATTCGAAGACATCGATCTTCTCTCCTGCCTGCAGCGCCAGGCTGACACTGCTGGAATAATCCGCGATCCCGATCGGCTTTAACGTGATCTCTGCGTTGATCTTTTCGCGCGTGATCTTGTTGATCTCCTCCTCGATCGTATCCAGCGTCTCTTCCGTGGGAATATTGTTGAACGTGGAATACGCATAAGTCACCTGGTCGTAAGAGCCGTCTGCAGACGAAGCCGCCTCTTCGCTGCCTTCCGAAGAACCTCCCGCCGAAGTCCCGGACGCGTCACCTCCTCCGCAGGCGCACAGACCGATCATCATCGATGCTGCCAGTAAAGTACTCAAAACTTTTTTCTTCATAAAATCTGATCCTCACCTTTCTATCGGACTTCCGACTGCCGGGCATGGCTTTTCCACACGCCGGCAGCATTCTGTCCCCGTATTTGATGTTATCAGTATAGCAGGACAGCTTCCTTTTCTCTTTCAAAAACAAGATCCCCTTTTTCAAAAACAGGACATGCAAAAAGCAGGATTCCCGTCTTTCTGAAAATCCTGCCTTCCGAAACTGCTTCCGATCCGCCCGCCGTGCCCCCTTCTAGCGGACCGCATCCGTCTCCCATTTTCGCCTGAATTCATTCGGCGTCACGCCTGTATATTTCTTAAACAACGTGGAAAAATAGGAGAAATTGCTGAATCCCACCTCCGCCGCCACGTCGCTGACCCTTACTCCTTCTTCGCTGAGCAGTGCCCGTGCTTTTTCAAGCCTGTACTCGTTGATCTGGTCTTTCAGGCTTTTTCCTGTTTTCCGCTTATACATCTTGGCCAGATATTCCGGCGCAAGATAGAAGAATGCGCCGATCTCATTTCTGCCGATCTCCTCTCTGTAGTGCTCCTCAATATACAGATTGATCTTGTCGATGATGGTCTGGGATTTCCTGACCTCCTCCTCATAGGCAAACACATGATCCAGAAGATAATTGACCCAGCGCAGCATATCCGTCACGGACTGATCCGCCTTCTCCTGAATCCGAAGCGAGGTCTCATCCCCCAGCAGCTGGGATACCTGTATGCCCTGTCTGGCGAGGCGCGCATAGACCGCCTGCTGTATCTCGCCGGAGATCTGCTTTAGCATCTCGCGGCTTAAGCACTTCTGTCGCAGTCTGGTATTCATCACCTTTTTCAGAAAATCCAGAAAGGCTTTCTTGTCTCCGGACTCCAGATACTCTTCCATCTGGGCAAGCTGCAGGATCTGCTGCGGTCCCCGCTCCATCTCCACCGCCTGTTCTTCGTAAAACGCCTCTCCATAATAGACAATATTCCTGGACAGCAGATCCCCGGCTGCATGATAAACCTCGTAGAATCCCTCCATCGTGCAGGGCCGGCAGATGCAGCAGGTCAAAGTACACTCCAGCAGGTTCTCGATCTTCCTGATCAGTTCACCGCACCGCTCCTTGAGCGCGTCGGCCTGCGTCCCCTCGCATATCACCACAAAATTCCCGTATTCCCGGTGCTCGAAGCTGATAATATCCTCGCTGTCCGGCACGCCGCACAAAAGCTCCGAATGCATATTCTCCAACATGAACATGACCAGCTCCCGCCCGTACATCTCCATGTCCCCCTCCATGTTGGTGACTCTGGAAACAACAAGTCGATATTCCGTGTCCTGATCCATGGCAAGGCCGATCCTCTCCAGTTCCCGTCCGATCTCCCGCTTTGTATGCATCGTCCCGCCGGAAAAAAGGTTAAACCAGAAGGTCCGCTTGATCTCTCTTCTGTTCCGCTCCGCCCACTCCTCATAAGTCAGTCTGTGCTCCTGCCATTCCTTCCTGATCTCTCCGGCGATCTTCCACAGCGTCATCTCCACCACATCGAGGTTAAACGGCTTCATCAGATATTCTTCCGCATGGTATCTGATGGCCTGCGTGGCATATTGAAAATTCTCGTGGGAGGTCAGAAGCAGAAATTTGCCCGGCATCTCCTCATCCCGGAACCATTTCAGGAGATCCAGCCCCGATTCTCCCGGCATCTCAATATCGCTGATCACAATGTCCGCCGCCTTGTCCGTAAGACTCTCTCTGGCGCCCTGTGCATCGTAGGCGACATCGATCTCATCAATTCCCAGCTTGTCCCAGTCGACGGTATCCCTGATCACCTCAATGATCGCCGTATCGTCATCCACTATCAAAATACGCATCCTGACCTTCTCCTTTGTCTATCGGATCCCCTGCTCGTCCATGTACTCCATACTTCGCTCATTGACCGGTCTGCGCGGAATGTAGATCTGATTGAGCGCACCGTGCGGTTCTACATTGGAGATCAGAAACAGATTCTTCCTGTCGTACATCAGTTCCAGAAGCCGCTTCACACTCCACAGCCCTACTCTCGTCCCGTCCTCTTTCTGCTGCGCCCTGTCCTGATTGATGGCCGTCAGCACCTCCTCCGGATAGCCCTTGCCGTCATCCTCGATCTCGATCAGCAGCATGTCCTCTCCATCATACACCGCAACGCTGGCCTTGATCAACACCATCAGAGAATGCCCCTGCGAAATCCCGTATTTATACTCGTTCTCGATCAACGTATGGATCAGCATCTGCGGAATCTGCCAGTCCTCCAGCTCCTCCGGCATCTCAATAAAATAGAAGATACAGCCGGCATACCGCATTTCCTGCATCTCAAAATAATTCTCCACATGGTGGAGCTCTTCCTTCACCGAAACCGTATGCAGACCGGAGCTGAACATATAGCGTATATTTTTGGACAGCGCGTTGATGTACTTCTCGATCTCCGCGTTTTTCTTCTTCGCGCTCAGCCCCGCGATCGTCGTCATCGCATTCAGGAAGAAATGGGGCCGTATCTGAAGGCGGATATACTTCTGCTACACATCGCTTAAAGCAAGCGA
>VSOD01000207.1 GCA_009774655.1 Lachnospiraceae bacterium | reverse complement strand
TTCTTACTGGAGTTAGAGCGTCGTGTTTCCATTTCAATACTTATATCGCCTTTTGTCAAAGCTAATAATTCGCTTATGGCACCGTTTAGGCACCGTTTTACACATTTTCACTGTTGCAAAGTTTCAAAAAGGGCTTCCCGATTTCTCGGAAAGCCCCATAAAATCTAGCTATTTTACTAATGAATTCGCAAGAATTCTCTTTACTCAATAATCGTAGCCACACGGCCAGAACCTACTGTACGACCACCCTCACGGATAGCAAACGTAAGACCCTGCTCCATAGCAATCGGATGGATCAGCTCAATGCTCATCTCTACGTTATCACCAGGCATGCACATCTCTGTGCCTTCAGGAAGGTTACATACACCTGTGATATCAGTTGTTCTGAAATAGAACTGCGGTCTGTAGTTATTGAAAAAAGGAGTATGACGACCACCCTCGTCTTTCGTCAATACGTAAACCTGAGCCGTAAATTTTCTGTGGCAGGTTACAGAACCGGGTTTAGCAAGAACCTGTCCTCTTTCGATATCTGTTCTCTGGATACCACGAAGCAGAACACCGATGTTATCACCAGCCTGTGCCTCATCCAGCAGCTTACGGAACATCTCGATACCTGTTACAACAGACTTCTGTGTCTCTTCCTTAACACCGATGATCTCAACATCATCAGACATGTGCAGTGTACCACGCTCAACTCTACCTGTAGCAACGGTACCACGGCCTGTGATAGAGAATACATCCTCGATAGGCATAAGGAAAGGCTTATCTGTGTCACGCTGAGGATCCGGAATATACTCATCAACTGTGCTCATCAGCTCCATGATCTTGTCGCCCCACTCGCTGCTGGGATCTTCCAGAGCTTTCAGTGCAGAACCTTTAACGATCGGGCAATCTGTGAACTCATACTCTTCCAACTGCTCTGTGATCTCCATCTCAACCAGCTCAAGCAGCTCAGGATCGTCTACCATATCGCACTTGTTCATGAATACTACGATATAAGGAACGCCTACCTGACGGGACAGAAGGATGTGCTCTTTGGTCTGAGCCATAACACCGTCTGTAGCAGCTACAACAAGGATAGCGCCGTCCATCTGAGCAGCACCTGTGATCATGTTCTTAACGTAGTCAGCATGTCCAGGGCAGTCAACGTGTGCGTAATGTCTCTTATCTGTCTCGTACTCAACGTGAGCTGTAGAGATTGTGATACCTCTTTCTCTCTCTTCCGGAGCCTTATCGATGTTCTCGAAATCTGTAGCAGTGTTACCTGCAACTCTCTCGGAAAGTACTTTTGTGATCGCTGCTGTCAATGTCGTCTTACCATGGTCAACGTGACCAATGGTGCCGATATTACAATGTGGTTTGTTTCTTTCAAACTTAGCCTTAGCCATTTTTAAAGTCCTCCTTAAAAACTAGATAAATTTAAAATTGTTCTGTTCAATCAGCTATCTTTGATTATATTAAAGATTGCCAAGATTTTCAAGCATTATTTCGTTTTTACACACAAAACCTTTGTTTTTTCTTCGCTTTTATTTTGTTTTAGCTGCCAAAACTTTTTCTCAAGATAAAGTTTCTTCACCCTTTATTTTGCCTTAGCTGCTAAAACTTTTTCTTGAACGCTCTTCGGCACCTGCTCATACTTCTCGAAGAACATCGAGTAGTTACCGCGGCCCTGTGTCTTGGAACGAAGGTCTGTGGAGTAACCGAACATCTCAGCAAGCGGAACATAACCTTTTACCATCTTGCCGCCGCCGATATCTTCCATACCTTCGATTCGTCCGCGGCGGGAGTTGATATCGCCGATTACATCGCCCATATACTCTTCGGGCATGGTCACTTCCACTTTCATGATCGGCTCAAGCAGAACCGGGTTTGCCTTCTTCATGGCTTCCTTGAAGCACATGGAACCTGCGATATGGAATGCCATCTCGGAGGAGTCAACCTCATGGTAGGAACCGTCGTATACGTTGGCATGAACGCCAAGTACCGGGAAGCCACCCAGAACACCGGCTTTGGAAGCCTCTTCGATACCTTCGCCGACAGCGGGGATATATTCCTTCGGAATCGCACCGCCTACTACGCTGGTCTCGAACTTGAAGGTCTCTTCACCGTTCGGATCCATGGGCTCAAATTTAACTTTACAGTGTCCGTACTGTCCACGACCGCCGGACTGTTTCGCATATTTGTATTCCTGATCGACAGGCTTTGTGAAGCTCTCTTTGTATGCAACCTGCGGTGCACCCACGTTAGCCTCTACCTTGTACTCACGAAGCAGACGGTCAACGATAATCTCCAGATGCAGCTCACCCATACCTGCGATGATCGTCTGGCCTGTCTCTTGATCCGTGTGTGCACGGAACGTAGGATCTTCCTCGGCAAGTTTCGCCAGTGCCTCACCCATCTTGCCCTGACCAGCCTTGGTCTTAGGCTCGATCGCCAGCTCGATAACCGGCTCCGGGAATTCCATGGACTCCAGAATAACAGGATGACGCTCGTCACAAATAGTATCACCGGTTGTGGTAATCTTAAACCCTACTGCCGCAGCAATATCACCCGAATATACTTTGTCAAGCTCTGCTCTCTTGTTGGCATGCATCTGCAGGATACGTCCCACACGCTCTTTTTTGTTCTTCGTCGCATTCAGCACATAGGAACCGGAGTTGATCGTGCCGGAATATACACGGAAGAACGCCAGCTTGCCGACAAACGGATCGGCCATGATCTTGAATGCCAGTGCAGAGAAAGGCTCTTCATCGGAAGAATGTCTCTCCACTTCGTTGCCGTCGCTGTCCACACCCTTGATCGCAGGGATATCTGTAGGTGCCGGCATGAACTCCAGAACAGCGTCCAGAAGCTTCTGAACACCTCTGTTTCTGTATGCGGAACCACAGCATACAGGTACTGCCGTACACTCGCACGTACCGCGGCGCAGCGCCGCTTTCAACTGATCAACGGAAGGCTCCTCGCCCTCCAGATACATCATGGTAAGGTCGTCATCCAGCTCACAGATTTTCTCCACCAGTTCATCATGGTAGAGTGCGGCGTCGTCCGCCATATCCTCCGGGATATCTGTAACCGTGATGTCTTCTCCCTTATCATCATTATAAATATAGGCTTTCATCTCAAAAAGATCGATGATCCCCTTAAACTCGTCTTCCTTACCGATCGGTAACTGAAGAATAATCGCATTTTTACCCAGTCTTGTCCGAATCTGTTCTACGGCGCCAAAGAAATTAGCGCCCAGAATGTCCATCTTATTGATGAACGCCATTCTCGGAACATTGTAGGTATCAGCCTGCCGCCACACGTTTTCTGACTGCGGCTCAACACCACCCTTTGCACAGAACACGCCCACAGCGCCATCCAGTACACGGAGGGAACGCTCAACTTCTACCGTGAAGTCAACGTGACCGGGAGTGTCGATAATATTGATACGGTGCTCCAGCGCGCCCGGCTTGGGTTTGCAGTTCTCTTCCAAGGTCCAGTGGCATGTTGTAGCGGCCGATGTGATCGTGATACCTCTTTCCTGCTCCTGCTCCATCCAGTCCATGGTAGCAGTGCCTTCATGAGTGTCACCGATCTTATAGTTAACACCAGTATAATACAGGATACGCTCTGTCAATGTGGTCTTACCGGCATCAATATGAGCCATAATACCTATATTTCTGGTTCTCTCTAACGGATATTCTCTTCCAGCCAAGGTTTTTTCCTCCTTATGATAATTCAAAACACAATAGAAAGAGCTTAGAAGCGGTAATGTGCAAATGCCTTGTTGGCCTCTGCCATCTTGTGCATGTCTTCTTTTCTCTTAACGGCTGCGCCTGTGTTGTTAGACGCATCCAGGATCTCATTGGCAAGTCTCTCTTCCATGGTCTTCTCGCCTCTCTTACGAGAAAACATTACCAGCCAACGAAGTCCGAGAGCCTGGCGTCTGTCCGGACGTACTTCGATCGGCACCTGATAGGTTGCACCGCCGATACGTCTTGCCTTAACCTCCAGAACAGGCATGATATTGTTCATAGCCTCCTCGAAAACGTCAAGTGCCGGCTTACCTGCCTTATTCTCTACGCGGGCAAATGCTCCGTATACAATCTTCTGGGCTACACCTTTCTTACCGTCCAACATGATATTGTTGATCAGCTTGGTAACCACCTTGTTATTGTATAAAGGATCTGCCAATACATCTCTCTTTGCAATATGTCCTTTACGTGGCACGTTTCTTCCCTCCTTATTATCATTAATAATTCATCGGTACTCACATGTGTCCTCTAATTCAATGTGTCCGTGCGGTTTTCTACGATCAGCGGCATACGCCGCCCGCTATTTCATAAGAATCCCAACACTAAATTAGTTCTGTTTGTGGTCCTGAAATTCACAACCTAAAACCCTGCTCAACCTACTTGCCTGCTTTAGGTCTCTTGGCGCCGTATTTGGAACGAGCCTGCCGTCTGTTAGCAACACCAGCTGTATCAAGAGTACCTCTGATAATGTGGTATCTTGTACCAGGTAAGTCTTTTACTCTTCCGCCGCGGATCAGAACAACACTGTGCTCCTGCAGATTATGACCTTCACCGGGAATATAGCTTGTCACTTCGATTCCGTTGGAAAGACGTACTCTGGCAATCTTTCTCAGCGCTGAGTTAGGCTTCTTAGGAGTTGCTGTCTTAACAGCTGTGCAGACACCTCTCTTCTGCGGAGAAGATGTATCGATCGCCGTCTTGTGAAGGGAGTTGTAACCTTTCAACAAAGCCGGTGCGGTTGACTTCTTTACAGATGTCTGACGTCCTTTTCTAACTAACTGGTTAAATGTTGGCATTCTTTTCACCTCCTGTTGTAATAAATGAACCTTCTGCGTGCAACACAAAAAAATGCATTCACACGCACTAAATTAGTATACTTGCATGTGAATGCATTGTCAACCTATTTTTCTGTAAAATCGCTTAAAAACCCTGATTCTGACCGGAATCTTTACTCCACGACTTCCATCTCGGCTCCGGCTTCTTCTAAAGCCTCATCCTCGTCGAAATCCTCCGCTTCGTCCAGTTCGGCCATTTCCAGATCGTCTTCTGTCTCATCCGCTTCCAGATCTTCGTCCGAATCCAGCGCCTCGGTCTCCACATCGATCAGTTCTTCGTCTTCATCTGCTTCTGCCGGGATCTCAAATCTCGGTCTTCTGACGAATCCGTCATCGAAACGCAGTTCCTTCTCCGCCGCCAGACGGCTCAAAAGATTCTCATCCGTGCTCAACCGTGTGTCACGGTAACGCTTCATTCCTGTGCCGGCCGGGATCAGCTTACCGATGATAACATTCTCTTTCAGGCCGATCAGGGAATCTACCTTACCCTTGATCGCCGCCTCCGTCAGCACCTTCGTGGTCTCCTGGAAGGATGCCGCGGACAGGAAGGAATCGGTTGCCAGCGCCGCTTTGGTGATACCGAGCAGGATCTGCTTGCCTTCCGCCAGCTCTTTGCCTTCTTTGAAAAGCTCCTCGTTCATGTCCTCATAATCCAGCACATCCACCAGTGTACCCGGCAGGAAATCCGTGTCGCCGCTGTTCTCGATGCGGACTTTCTTAAGCATCTGGCGCACAATGACCTCGATATGCTTGTCGGCGATATCAACACCCTGCAGACGGTACACTCTCTGTACCTCGCGCAGCATATAATCCTGCACCGCACGGATTCCCTTGATCTTCAACAGGTCATGAGGGTTCACACTACCCTCTGTCAGCTCGTCGCCGGCCTCAAGCACGGCCCCGTCCATGATCTTGATTCTGGATCCGTAGGAGATCAGATACGTCTTGGACTCCCCGGTCTCATTGTTGGTGATCACGATCTCACGTTTTTTCTTCGTATCCTTAATGGTCGCCACACCGCCGAATTCTGCGATGATCGCCAGACCCTTCGGCTTACGCGCCTCGAAAAGCTCCTCTACACGGGGAAGACCCTGCGTAATATCGTCACCGGCCACGCCGCCCGTATGGAAGGTACGCATGGTCAGCTGTGTACCCGGCTCACCGATGGACTGCGCCGCGATGATGCCGACAGCTTCACCTACCTGCACCGCTTCGCCGGTAGCCATATTGGCACCGTAACATTTCGCACAGATTCCCACATGGGATCGGCAGGTCAGGATCGTCCGGATCTTCACTTCTTCGATCGGCTCACCCTTCTCATTGACCCCGGTGCTCAGAATCCTGGCCGCACGGGCGGGTGTGATCATGTGATTTCTCTTCACGATCATTCTGCCGTCTCTGTCTTTGATATCTTCACAGGAGAATCGTCCTGTAATTCTGTCTCCCAGACCTTCGATGGTCTCCTTACCGTCCATGAACGCCTTCACCACGATACCCGGAATCTCTTCCCTGCCCTCGCAGCAGTCGGTCTCGCGGATGATCAGCTCCTGAGATACGTCAACCATACGTCTGGTCAGGTAACCGGAGTCGGCTGTACGCAGCGCCGTGTCGGAAAGTCCTTTACGTGCGCCGTGGGCGGACATGAAATACTCCAGTACGTCCAGTCCTTCACGGAAGTTGGACTTGATGGGCAACTCGATGGTTCGTCCTGTGGTATCCGCCATCAGTCCGCGCATGCCGGCCAGCTGTTTGATCTGCTGGTTGGAACCGCGGGCGCCGGAGTCCGCCATCATATAGATATTATTATATTTATCCAGTCCGGACAGAAGCACCTCTGTCAGCTCCTTATCCGTCTCGTTCCAGGTCTCAACGACCGCACGGTATCTCTCTTCCTCCGTGATCAGACCACGTCTGAAATTCATGGAGATCTTGTCAACCGTAGCCTGTGCCTCCTCCAGCATCTCGGATTTTCTGGCCGGCACGGTCATGTCGGAGATGGAAACCGTCATCGCGGCTCTCGTCGAATATTTATAACCTGTGGACTTGATCAGGTCAAGCACCTCGGCGGTCCTCACCGCGCCGTGGATGTTGATGACCTTCTCCAGTATCTGCTTTAACTGCTTCTTGCCCACATGGAAGTCTACTTCCAGTTTCAGCAGGTCTTCCGGGTTGGTTCTGTCCACATAGCCCAGATCCTGCGGCAGGATCTCATTGAAAAGAAATCTTCCCAGCGTGGATTCCACATTGCCGGTCACAGTCTGTCCGTCCGGCGTCTGTTTGCTCACCCGCACTCTGATCTTTGTATGCAGGGTACATGCCCCGTTCTCATAAGCCAGAATGGCCTCATTCACATTCTTAAAGAACTTGCCTTCTCCCGTTGCCCCCGGCCTTTCCTGCGTCAGGTAGTATATACCCAGCACCATATCCTGAGACGGAACCGCCACCGGTCCGCCGTCGGAGGGCTTCAACAGGTTGTTCGGAGAAAGCAGAAGGAATCTGCACTCCGCCTGCGCTTCCACGGACAGCGGCAGATGAACCGCCATCTGGTCACCGTCGAAGTCGGCGTTAAATGCCGTACATACGAGAGGATGCAGCTTGCTCGCCTTACCTTCTACCAGGATCGGCTCGAAAGCCTGAATACCGAGTCTGTGCAGTGTAGGAGCACGGTTCAGCAT
>VSOD01000206.1 GCA_009774655.1 Lachnospiraceae bacterium | reverse complement strand
GTCGTAGACCCCTTTTCGGCTGCCCAGTCTCCCCAGCATCAGGAAAGAATGCCGGCAGGTGGAGACATCCGTCACCGCCGCCCGGAACTTTGCCGTATCTACCCCGTTATACAGCGTCCTGCACGTGTCGATGCAAAAGCGCGCCTCCAGCTCTCTTTTCCAGCTCTCCGACAGCGCCAGCACCAGATCCGCCCGCTGCAGAAATCTGTCCACCACCCGTCTACCCAGAGATCCCAGCCCGTCATAAAAAGTCAGATACTCCGCCCCGTGAATATGCACGATCACCTTCCTGCCTGTCCTTTTTGCCCACCACAGATAGAAATACTTGCGGAAGGTGCTGCCCCGCTCCGCGGTGTGGAGATGAAACAGATCATACCTGCGGCCGCACAGCATGAAACGCAGGCAGCCCCAGAATGTGTACACAAGCCGGACAGCCAGCGGGCCGTCTATGTAAGAAGCAAACGTGTCAATCTCAAATTCGTCTTTCAGCAGCTCACTCTCCCGGATCTCCCGGATGACTGCCGACATCCCGCCTCTGGCCCGCGTTTCACTGGGGCCGATCACCAGTATCTTCATCATGCCATAACCACTTTCCACCGCCTGAAACATCGGCGATATTGCTGCCGGCCATTTCCGCTGCGTTACAGCGACTGCAGAAATTCATCCACAGAGGCCACAAACTGCTCCGTATTGGACTGATAACCGCCGAATTTTCGTGTATTTGCCATCCGCAGCAGATAGGGCAGATCGTCCACATTCATGCAGGCGCTGATCAGGTTCCGCGCGTGAAACTGCTCCATCAGCTGCTGCTGGTGTCCGTCCACATGCTCCCCAAGCTCTGCCCTGCGCGGCACCACGATCACCTTCTTGCCCCGCTTCACCGCATCCACCACGATCCCCACGCCGCCGTGCGTGATCAGGATGCTGCATTTCTCCACCATCTCCGCAAATTTATCCCGATCGTAGAACTGCTGATAGTGGCAGTTCTTCGGTTCAAAGGTACTGTTGCCGGTCTGCATATAGACCTCTTCGGTAAGCATATGCTCTCCTGCCATCTGGTCCACCTTTGTAAGCAGACGGTCAAAAGAGAACTTCTGCGATCCCACCGTCACAAATATCATCTTCACACCCCTGCCTTTCTTTTCCTTTTAGTAAACGCCGCCCCGGTATATAGCCTTTGGATAATATTCCTGCATCTCCGGCCACTGGACATAGAAGCGGTGCGCAAACCGGTACATCAGCCTGCCCGTCTGGCTGGGCGTCCTGACATTGGCAAAGGATTCGATATACACCAGTTTCTTCCCGAATATCCTGCACAGCAGACACAAGGGAATCGTCGCCAGAACACCGGTGCTGATCACCACATCCGGCCGCTCGATCACGAATATTTTAAGAGAGCGGAACGCATTGACGATCAGCCGCCGCATACAGGCTCTCTCCCTGCGGTTGACCTGCTGCAGATAATAGCATCTGATCCCCGGCACCGCGATCTCATAAGCGGTCTTCTCCGTGACAATAAAACTGTCGTAGCGTTCCATCAACGGACGCAGCATCAGAAGCTCCTCCAGATGACCGCCGGAGGACGACGCAAAACAGATTTTCTTAGCCTTATTTTTCACTTTCGGTCACTCCCCTCATATCTGGCCCGGTGTCTCTCCAGCTCTCTCTGCGCCAGTGTGTCCAGATTACAGGACATAGGCACAAGGGCACAGGCGATCATGGTGTACGGATAGTAAATCGTGTTGTCCGTGGCAAACAGGGTAAAGCAGTAGATACTGACTCCGAGAAACACACATCCCGCACTCTTACCGCCCTGTCTAAACCAGTACCGCAGCCGTACCATCAGCCAGCTCCAGATCCAGATCCAGTAACCGACGAAACCGATATTCAGATACATCCGCAGGAAATCATTATGGATCGGCATGAGGGTGCGCTGCGGTATCTTAAAGCGTTCGCCCGAGGCCCAGTCCACATACCGCTCAAAACCGGTGCCTTTCCCCATATAAGTTATGCTGATATCGTAGTAGGGCTCCAGATTCATGAACATCGCCACCCGCCCCTTGGTATCAATCCCGAAGTGGGCTTCCAGATATTGAAAAAGACCATACCGGATTCCCACAATATACATAAAACTGACAAACAGCATACCCAGACCGATGACAAACGCCGTCTGTCTGGCGGCCTTCTCCGGCAAAAGCTGTACGATCCACACCACAAGAACACTAAGGAGCACAGCCAGAATGGCAGTCCTTTTTAACCCGATCACAAACAGCAGAGACGATGCCAGCATCCAGAGCGGCCAGTGGGAAACCTCCTTCCGCTTCAGGAGCAGATAGATCAGAAAAGGCCCGAAAGCAAATGTCAGATCGTTGATCTCCAGCGCCTCCATCAAGGGCCCGGTCTCCACACTGAAAGTCACGATCAGCGTGTAAAACTCCGCCATAAAAGCGCCCACACCGCCTTCCCAGACCACCACCAGCACTCTGCAAAAATTAGCCAGACACATGGAGCCCAGACAGTACCAGAGCCCGCGGCTGCCGAACAGGTACAGCGTAGCCGTCGCCACCAGCACCGACGAGATCTGCGGTATGATCATACCCGTGCCGTTGGCGATCATAATGCTGTCCGCAACGGACATGACCCAGATCAGGGCTGAAAAGAAAAAGGGGATCGCACAGGGCAGGATCTGCACCAGCGTGTGGCGCACGAGAATGATCGTGCGTCCCGGCCGCACCGTCACGATAAAGTTGACCAGTGCCAGAAACAGAATCCCCATCACACAGGGATTCTTAAAGCTGAACTGCACGCCGCCTATCAGAAAATATGTATCCTGCAAAAAGAACATCGCAGTTGCCAGTATCATATAAATGATCGCAACCAAACCTCATTCCTCCCCGTTTTACAACCCTGTCTCTCTTTCCTGGACAACAGACAGACCAGCGCTTTCCGTCAGGAATCCGGCCCATGACATCCTTTTTGCCACAGGCCGGATTCCGCATCAGACTTCCACAGTCCTGGCCGCTTCCTGCTCTTCTTTGCGCACGGCGCTCACCCGCTTCATGGCGATGGAGAGAAGCTCACGGATATAGTAGCATTTCTCCTCACCCGCACAGGCAAAGCCGTTTTGCAGCTCGATCTTATAACCGCACTCCTCGCTCTTCTGTGCAAAGACTACGCCGATCTGGAACAGGGCCGCATTTACCTGCTCTTTCTCCAGATTCTCCGCGAAGATCAGATACTGGCCGGCTCCGTTATTGCCTACAAACATCTTGTCGGAAGGCGCAAACACAGAAGTCAGTATGTTCACGAAGTCTTTGATCATCCGGTCGCCGGCCTCCCTACCCAGACGGGCATTCTCCGTCTGCAAATTGGCAAGTTTAAACACAATACAGGCAAAGCTCTCCGGAATCGGCCGGCACTCCCGCACCGTGATAAACTGATCGCACTTCGCCCGGTTGGGCAGGCCGTCTACCTTGCTCGTAAAAGCATAGTACTCGATGAAATCCTCGATCCGGCCGAAAAGTGCCGCTCCGGCGCATCCCAGCACCCCGAATATCACCACGATCAGCACCGCGAAGATAAAGATCGGAAACCGTTCCGTCACCCGCACACTGGAAAGCATCACGATATTATGTGCGCCCAGATATTCATTGTACTCGTCGTTCGTCTCATAGTAGACCGACTGCAGGTCATTGATCTTATCCGCCAGCCGCCCGATCTTCTCCTGAATCTCCTGCTGTGCCTGCTCCGAAGAGACCGCAGGCGCGCCGGTAAATACAGCGATCACATAGTTGTTATAATCTCTGTCGATCAGATTGTGCTCGTAGAGCGTGCGGTCTTCTATGTATTTCATCAGAAGCAGATCATACTCTGCCGTCCGGTCCACGGGATCCCAGTTGCCGTCCTCATCCCGGTTCCAGTCGTCATAGACGTCCGGCAGTACATTGTTCTGCAGGAGACTGCTTTTGTTTTCACCCTCTGTTCCATCCCCGGAGACCGTCTCCGTGCCGGCAGAGAACTCTCCCATGGCATTTTCATAGGAAGTGATGATCCCGCGTATCTTCTCGATCTCAAAAGAAGCGGCATTGTTGGAGATTTCCAGATTGTTGTTGCGGTTCCGGTATTTGTTCAAAAGCACGTCACGGTCTTTGGTGATCCGCCCTTCCAGAATCTCGGAAAGCAGTTCCTGCACCTCCACATCCCTGATGAATTCGAACTCATCCAATAAGTCCTGGAAACTGCACCCCGTCCTGCTGGCACGGAAATCGGCATCCCAGTCATTCTTATCGGTCAGATGCTCTATGATATTGTCCAGCGTCTCGTCCATGACCTCCGCCATTTCCAGATAATCATAGCCCTTGGACGTAATGTCGCTGACCGGATTGGCCGCCAGAGACGTGTTCACATGATTTTTTCCATAATATTCCGCATACTCCTGCAGGATCTGGTTTAAGACCATGCGCGGATACTCCTTACCGCTCCCCACACCACAGTTAAAAGAGACCACGAAGCGGGTCGGCCATATCTCATAGTCCTCCTCGCCATTGTCCAGCTTAGCCTGCTGCACCAGAAGATCTTCCTCCGTGATCACGGGTTCCACCTGAATGTTCATGCGGATATCGTCCGTGGTGGCCTCCGTATACTCGATGCCCAGTTCCTTCATGGCCTGACTCACCAGATTGGTGGCATAGATCTCCGAGGTGTCGATAACGCTTCCGTCCGGAGAAAGCCCTTCCTCGGCGCGGGATCCGGTATACTCGATCACCGTGACCGCCGTATACTGCTGTATGTAAAGCTGCGCGATCATGAAAAAGGCCACGCCCGCCAGAATCGACACACTGATGATCGCCGTGCGGTATTTTTTCAGATAACGGAAAACATCCAGTTCTTTCATAGCCCGGTTCCCTCCTCTCCGTTCTTTTTCGCTCCTCTCTTCTCGGCCTTCTCCCGTTTCCGGAATTCCTTTTTATTCTTCCGGTACTCCTTTCTGGCCAGCTTCTGCGCTTTTCGCCCGGCAGCCTGCGCCTCTGTACACTCCGCATAATAAGGCTGCAGTACGATCAGTCCGATCCATACCGCCAGATAAAGGATGGTGATCAAAAAGGCTTTGATGATATTGCCGGGCACCGAAGGCGTGGCAAAAGAGACTTGAATATAACCGTCCCGTTTCTCTCTCACATATGCGTCGCACAGCTGTCTGCACTGCGCCGACAGATTTTGCAGTTCCGCGTTCAGTTCCCCGATCTTTTCGTCCGCCTGGGCATAGACGTCGTCGCCGGCCCTCGACCTGACTACCTGACCCGAAGCATAGCTGTTGTGCTCGATCTCTTCTAACAGCTTTGTGGCCGATTCCAGAAGTTCCTTGGCCTCATCCGCAAAATAATCCACGCCCACCTTCGTTCTGGACATATAGAATTCCTGATCCGTATCGTAAGTAGGGATCAGCACGAAACGGGTCATAAAGGCATTGTACATGTCGATCGCTTCTATGCGCACATCATGGGCCGCCATATCCTTTTTCTGATCCGTATCCAAAAGCCGGTTCGCATACTGCATCCGGGACTGGTACGTGTTCCGGTGTCTGGAAAGCCCTTTTTCCAAAATGAACGCTTCGTAGCGCTCCAGCTCGATCTCGATGAAATTGTCGATCTTCTGACTGAGAGACGGGAAGGTCTCCTCGCTTCCCTCCACCCGGAAGCTGCTGCTCTCACTGCTGTAGCCGGGCAGATAGTTTTTCAATTTATAGGCCTGCATCTGCAGGTAGTCTTTCACGTCCAGATATTCCATGCCCTCCAGCCCGTCGAAAGACAGATCCAGCACCTTGTCGTTCTCCGCATAATTGTTCGTGAAATCCTCCCAGTACACATCCGCCAGGAAATTCAGCACCGCCTTCGGCGTGGTTCCGTACAAAGACACCTTCTCCGAACAGTGGATCCAGTATTCCGTTGAAATTTTCAAAGCCGATTCCTGGGTGACATCCAGCTTCTCCGCATCTAACGGTGTAGAGATCGTCAAAAAATCTGCCAACTGGTCTGCACTGAGCGCAAGGCCGCCCCGCCTGACCACTTTCTCCAGGATCCGGTCCGAGAGGATGACGGACTCATTGAACCGGGTGGAATTCGGATTCTGGCCTCTGGCCGCCTCCTCATAGTTGAACACCATCAGCATACTCGGCGCATACAGCTGTGTCGCCATCTGTCCCGCAAAGCCAAGCACAAAGATCAGGATCCCCCACACCGCCAGCTTCCTGTGCTTCCCGTTCAGCCCGCCCATGGCGCCCCGGAATCCGAAGACAGGCAGCTTCGATTTGATCATATAGAACTGCCGGAACAAAACCAGGTACAAAAATACCAGACAAAGCATCAGTGCCGGTACTATCAAACTCACAAGAATCATATCGCATTCACTCCTTTACCGTGATCAAAAAACCGTAACCTTCCGCCGCAACAGCTCATCCGTTCGTTTCCTGTCTGCCGTTGACATCAATGACCGCCAGCTCAGGCCGGTTGTTGATCCGCGGGAAACCGCTGTGATCCTCCATCCCTCTGGACACGAAGATCGTACTGTTTGGCAGGCTGTACATACCGCCGCTGTATTTTGGCAGGAATCCTACGTCCCCGTGATAAAGCCCCTCCAAAACCGGCAGCCGCACCAGTCCGCCGTGATAATGCCCGCAGATGCCAAGATCGATCTCCGTATCCGAAAGCGCATCATAATAAAGGCCCGGATAGTGAGCGATCAACAGTTTAAAGTCGCTGCTCTTCTCATACTCCTCGATAAACTCGGCACCGTACTCCTCATAGCCCTCCGGTGCGGTGGTCAGCCCGCCGATCAAAAAAGGCGTCTTGTGGATCGTCACCTCTTCCGCCCGGTTCACCAGCACATGTACCCCCTTCTCTGCAAGCAGACTTTCCAACGGACTGTCCTTCTCATAGAAAAGATGATTCTCATGATTGCCCGGCCCGTAATAGACAGGCGCGATCTTCAACAGCTCGTCGCACAGGTGCAGGATCACGTCCAGATCATCCTCATAGGCGTTGACCATGTCTCCCGCCATAATGATCAGATCCGGTTCCAGTGAAGCAATCTGCTGGATCAGCTCCCTGTTGTCCGGCCCGAACTCTCTGTTATGCAGATCCGACAACACCACCAGCCTGGTATTATCCGTCCCCAGTATCTTTGGAGAATACAGATGATGGAAGGTCACCTCCAGCTCATCCGAGAACAGATACCGTCCCGACATCAATATCCCCACCACAATGACAAGCACCAGCAATGCCCGTTTCACAACCTTTTTCCAATGCCCTCTTCGAATTCCTTTATACGCAGCAACGATCATCTTCCTGCACCACACCTCAAACCCTTTCTCTTTTGCTTTCAGGCCTGCCACAAAATCTCCGCCAGGCCCCTTCTCCGGCTTCTTTTCCCTTTTCCACATACCTGCACCCCCGCCAGGACATCGCTGACCTGTCTGCTGCCAAATCGTAACAGGATAGCTTTGTTCTCCCGTTACATGAAATCCCCGTCATGCCATTCACTATATATTT
>VSOD01000205.1 GCA_009774655.1 Lachnospiraceae bacterium | reverse complement strand
AAGCCGTATGGGCAGATGGTCCATCTGTATACCTTTATTGTCACAACACTGGAAATGGAACCTTATCAGGTGATCCAATTCTATTGTGGAAGAGGCAAAAGGGAGAACTTCATCAAAGAAGGAAAAACCGGCTTTGACTTTGCCTCTGCAGCAGTTGTCCCTACAAAAAAGAAAAGTTGATATTCAAAAGCTGAAGGTTAATTATAAGATTAAAAGCAATAGGGGCAAATAAATCAACTTTACAAAAAATAGATGTGCTTTTAAATGTAGTAGAATAGCAAATATTTGGCAGGACAGAGGTTATTAAGGGGAATACAATCCTCCACCTGCGTGTGTATACAGCGATTTTATTACTTGACAATTCGCAGAGAACTCTATATTATAGAGTATAAAGAGCAGGAAAAACGGTGAGAAAAAGAGAAATGGAAACAGAAACTAAAAACCGGAGACGAGGGGAAACGTACTATGAAAAAGATCTGTTATAAAATGAGTATCAGGAACCGCATCAAAGACAATCTGAAAAATTATGCCGATTTTTACATAACATGCTGCATACCGGTGATTCCGTTCAGTCTGTCGTCCCATATGCTTTTCTATTTATCTGAGGAGAGTGCCTGGGGGAGGGGCGGATTTGTGAACTGCATGTTGCTGTTGTCCGCTATTCTGCTGATGGTCTGCCTGGCGGTATTCCGTTATTCCCTGAAAGCCTATATCCGGCAGAAATCAGGTCAGTACAGTATCCTGCTCATGTTGGGGATCACGAGCAGAGATTTCTGGATAAATTTTATGACAGAATATTGTCCGACCTTCCTGCTGTTGCTATCCTGCATGACGGTGGGCTGCAGCGTGGTATGCGATCTGGTCATGGGACTGTCTTTCGGCAGGATATCCGTATTTTCATGGAAGGCATGTGCCGGGGGCTGCAGCGCTGTAAATGTGGATATGCTGGTCAGTTTCGCGAAGATAACGCTTTTGCTGATCCTGCTTTTTGCGCTTGGCATGATTGGTTCCATGCTTTTGCTGATTCTGCGGCAGTGGCGGAAGGATCTGGCGAATTTTCTGGAGGAGATCAGCCGTGGAAAGGAAGTGCTGCACAGATTTCGGATCGCTTATGGTATGAAGATTCCGGCGGCAGCGGTATGTCTGGCTTTTTCTTTTTATCTGCTGTCTGACTATACGGTGGGGAAAATGTTTCTTGCGGCCTTCCTGCATATGGCCGGCATCTACTTTCTTCTGCAGATCAATGGGCGGCTTCTTAAGAAGCTGTTGGCGTTCAGGAAGAAGTCGTATTTCCGGCATCTGCTTTGGTGGAATGATCTGCTTTATGAATGTCGGTTAAACGGGAATATCATTTTTGCCATTTATGGGGTTAATTTCGTGCTGGTCTTTCTGTTTGGCGGGCTGCTGGCTTCGGATTTTCCGGAAGATCCAGTCTACACAGTGGTGCAGGTACTGACAGGCGTGATCGGGCTTTCGGTCCTTCTGGAAGAGCAGGCGTTTATTCTGGAAAAGATGATTCTGGATCTGCACAGGGAGAAGGAGCAGCGGGACATTCTCTTTCAGCTCGGTATGGGGTGGGAGGTATGGCGGAAACTGGTGCAGGATAAGTTGAAGATGATCGTTATTGTACCGATGGCGGCATCCTCTGTCATGGGGGCTGTATTTTTCTTCTGCGATTATGTTTATCAGGCGGATGTGACGACACTTAATGGGCTGTGGAGTGTAGCGCTATTGAAATATGCCGGGGCAGTGGTCTTGTTCTGGCTGGTGCAGTATGGCGGATATCTGTTTATACGCAGGCGTCTGTTCCGGAAGTATTACGTGTGGCACAGAACTTTATAAGAGTGAAGTGACAGAAACAGGAGAAGGTGACAGAATGAAGAAAGAAAACAAAATAGAAAACAAAATAGAAAACAAAGCAGGCAGGGCGGCGGCACAGGGAGAATTGCTCTGTGTCCACGATCTGCACAAAAGGTATGCGGTGGAAAACAGCAGGACGATGAAGAGAGAGTATACGGAAGTGATACAGGAGATTTCTCTGACTGTCCGGGCGAACGAGTCGGTCTGTATCATGGGACGATCCGGCTGCGGGAAGACGACTTTGTTAAAAATCCTGGGCGGACTGCTTGCGCCGACTGCGGGAAGCGTCTATTATAAAGGAGAGAATCTGTTTCGTTACAGGCAAAAGCGCATGGAAGAGTACCGCAGAACGCAGGTGGGGTTCGTATTTCAGGAGTATAAACTTTTGGATCATCTGACGGTCAGAGACAATATGATCCTGCCGCTTATGATGGAGCATAAGGATGTGGAAGCGGCAGTCAGAAAGGTGGAAGAGATGGCGGACAGGCTGCAGATTGCAGGGCGGTTGGAGTATTATCCGGGGGAGCTGTCCGGCGGAGAGAAGCAGAGGGCGGCCATCGGACGGGCATTGATGAATGATCCGGAGTTGATACTGGCAGATGAACCGACCGGAAATCTGGATGAAGCGTCCGGCCGGATCGTGATGGAACTGCTGACCGGTCTGCAGAAGGAGATGCACAAGACGTTGATACTGGTGACACATGACAAGGAGATTGCCGATTATTGCGACCGGACGATCATGATCAGGGATGGACGAATCAGTTGAGAGAGGAAAAAATATGGATAAAAAAATAGAAATGGCAATAGATGACATTGCATTGATCAGACGGGTGATCGAAAGAACCAGACAGGATTTTTCCAGAATATCCGTTTATTTTATCGGTATCGGAATTCTGAATCTTGCGGTGTGGCTGTCAGAGGAGATTGCCTATATGATCCAGAATCTGACCGGATATGGACATCCCGCAGCCAGGATATTCTGGTGGAGCGGACGGGGCCTGATTCTGGCGGGCTATGTGTTTTTGTTTGTTTACTTTTATCAGAAGGTAAAAAAGACAGGCAATGAGATCTGCGAGGGCATGGTGAAGATATGGATGATCGTGCTGGTCGGGATCCGGATACTGGGATGGCTGTATATCCGTTTGCTTCCCAACGGGAATGATGATAAGATTACTGTATTGTGGAGATGTCAGGAATTGATCGAGGTGCTTCCGGTGCTGTTCGCACTTTTTATGACAGGAATCCTGACAAAGAGGACGCTGATCACAGTGGTCACGGCGATTTACAGTATCTTCTATTTTATACTTTTTGTGAGTATGAAGGAGGTGCCCTACGGAACCTGGGGTGGTGTGGGGACACGGATTTCTGCCAGCCGGGTGTGCATCCAGTGTTTAATGAGTCTGGGGATGATCGCGCTTGGCATATATCTGTGGCGCAGGCGTGAAGGCGGGTTAAAAGAAACGGATCGGGGATGACTATGGAAATAAATGCGATACCGGAGGCTTTTCAAACGAAGCTGCGGCTGGCGGTGCTGTCCGCGCTGCTGACCGGGGAGAAGAATTTCAGAGAGCTGAAAGGGATCACGGAGGCAACGGACGGGAATCTGGGCGCGCAGTTAAAAAAGCTGGAGGAGGCAGGTTACATAGCAATCAGGAAGGCTTTTGTGAACAACAAGCCGCAAACGACCTGTACCCTGACAGAATTTGGCAGGCGGCAGTTTCAAGAGTATGTGGAGATGCTGGAGCGGCTGCTTTGGCAGGCGGAAGAACCGCCGGCTCTTTGACCCTCTGCCGGGCCAGGTTATCGAGAAGCCGTCTGCCGGAATCAGGAAAAGACAATACGGGAAGCAGATTAAGTTACATACATACAGAGAGATTGCTGTATGACAAAAGGATGGAAATGCCAAAGGAGAAAACAGCCATGAAACATAAAGACTATTATAATGATGAATATATCTCCGATTTTTCCCGGAAAATTCATGACGTCATGCCGGATTTTGATGCCGGAACTTTTTGTGACACCCTGCTTGGCAGGCTGGACGATAAGGAACTGTTTGCCAGACTTGATTTTATTGTAGATGCCATGCAGCAGAGTATGTCCGGTGATTACGCGGCAAACATCGAGGCATTTTTCAATATGCTGGGGCCGGAACTGGAGAAGCCGGAAGGAATGTTCAATCTTGGGTGGTGGCTGTGGCCGGTCGGCAGATATGTGGAACGGCATGGAAATGAGGACTTTCGCCTGTCGCTTTCTTTTCTGAAAGAACTGACGAAAAGATTCACCGGAGAGTTTGCTGTCCGCCCTTTGCTGCAGGCGCACCCGGGAGAGGTCATGGACGAGCTGATCCGGTGGACTGATGACAAAAATGTTCATGTCAGGCGGCTTGCCAGTGAGGGCGTCAGAACACGGCTGCCCTGGTCGCCCAAATTGCTGGTCGCACTGAAGGAATTTGAAAGATACACGATCCTTCTGACAAATTTAAAAGACGACCCGCAGAAGTTTGTTCAGAAAAGCGTGGGCAACAACCTCAACGACTTGTATAAAGACGCTCCGGAAAAAGCGGATTTCATTATCGCACAGTGGGAAAGCATGGGGCGGAGCAGGGCACAGGACTGGATCATTAAGCATGGCAGAAGAAATCAGAAACAGGGAAATTAAGAAAGGAAGGGAACATTATGGTAAAGCGTCGCATCTCCTGCTAACAGCAGGAGGAAAATACATTCAATCCTTCTGCTGCATTAGTGCATTAGGAGGTATCTATGAAGAAATATCAAAAACAAAACAGAAACTATTTTTTTGGTGCTCTTATTTGTGTATTTATCAGCACTGTTTTTGCTGTTACCCTGCAGTTTTTGAAAGGCGATGTCCTTGACTATGCCATTGCCGGAGAAACAGCACAGACCGGTCGATATGCGGTTCTACTGATTGCATTTATATTGTGTGAGATTTTTTTCTATTTTTGTTATAAGCAGTTTAGCGCTGGATTTGTGGTAGGCTGCACCAAATCTCTGAGGCGTGATATCTTTGACAGCATTATGAGAAGAGATTTTGTAAAATATAAAGAGCATCAGCAGGGAGAATATATATCGAAACTTACAAATGAAGTAAATGCAATAAAAACACGCAGGTTTCAAATGCTGCCGATGCTTTGGGAGATACTGTTCAAGAGCATTTTTGTAAGTGCTGCCTTATTTTTGCTGGACTGGCGGCTTGCACTAATTACGATTACTTTATTGACTACTCCGTTGTATGTTCCAAAACTGATTGAAAAGAAACTGCAAAAAGCACAGACGGAATATCTCGATTCCGTAGAGGATAATCTGGCAAAGGTAAATGATTGGTTAAAAGGTTTTGAGATTATTAAAAACTTTTCGATAGAGGAAAAAATTCTCTTGAAATTCAATGAATCTAACAATCATTCCATGAACAGGCTGCTGAAGGATACAGCGCTGGGAGCAGTGTCACAGTTGATTACGACCCTGATTTCCTATCTCTCGTATTTTGTTGTTCTTGTCTGCGCTGTCTGGCTTGTACTGCAAGGAGATTTTACTGCGGGTAATTTTTTTGTTGCAATCGGCATGATTGACCAGCTTTCTTATCCGCTGCTTTCTCTTGCTGAGATAATCAGACAGCTGATCGCAATCAGACCTGCCTGCTATTCTGTAGTATCCTTTATGGCGGAAGGTGTAAATTCGAAGAGCGGAAGAGTTTTACATGAGGTCAGTGATAGAATTGAGTACAGGAGTGTCACATTTGCTTATCCTGATGAACCGCCGGTATTGCATGACTTTAATTTCACGGCGGGAATGGGCAGACGTTATCTGATCAAAGGTCCGAGCGGATGCGGGAAAACGACAGCAGTCAATTTATTACTTCGTTACCATGATGTGAACGGAGGCAGTATTATGATTGATGGCATACCGATTTCTGAGTATGACAGTACCTATGGTTGTATTACCGTTGTTCGACAGGAAGCGGTGTTGTTTCACGATTTACTCAGGAACAATCTTACCATGTATCAAGACATATCAGATGACAGGCTGGTTTCTGTACTAAAAAGCCTTGGCCTGGATAAATTTGCGAACAGTGTCTCACTGGATGCGCTCATTATGGAAGATGGGGCAAACCTGTCAGGCGGTGAAAAGAAGAGAATATGTTTGGCCCGTGCATTATTGAGAGATACGGATATCCTGATACTGGATGAGCCTCTTGCAAATCTTGATGATGTTACTGCTGCTAAAATTGAAGATATTCTTCTTTCAATCAAATGCAGGTTGCTGATAGTCGTTTCTCATCAATTTTCAGAAACCAGGCTGGCATCTTTTGATGATGTTCTGACTTTTCAAAAAATGTAGTATTATCGCATAAGATGAAGGTCGGTGAATTGAGACGGCTTTAAGCAGCGCAAACTTTTAATAGACTGACAAGGGCAAAGAACGAGGGGCGAGATGGCCTCGTCCAATGCCCTTGTCATGAATGTGCTTCTAACCATTTTGCTACTCCGTCAGCATTATTACTTTCAATGATTCCCGTAGCAATTTCCTTTAATTCGTTGATTGCGTTTTCGGTTGCATATGCTTCATCTGCCATTTGAAACATGGAAATATCATTTGCCGAATCGCCAAATACAATTACCCTCTGGCAACCGCATAACTGCTTTACTTTTTGAATTGCTGATGCCTTTGATGCATTCCCCGGACATAGTTCTAACCAATATTCCGGTCTGTATTTGTCCTGTTGAAAAATACAGGTAATTCCCTCTATATGCTTTACACGTTCATAAAGGGGCTGTAATTCATTTTTGGGAGCAATAAATGTAAAATAGCACGTTTTCCCTTCGTACAATTTATCTTTTGTATCAACCATATGAATACGTCTGTCCGTAGAATGGTTTTGCAAATATTCCCGAAAGCCTTCATTAGTTCTTCCTGTTAAACATAATTTTACTTCAGTTGAGCCAAAATAGGCAGTTACAAATCCGGGGATGGTGTTGTCAGTCAAAGCCTGCCTTATGTGTTGCAGTTCTTCTCCGAACAACGAAATTTCAATTTCCCTCCTGGATAAAGGATTGGCAAGAATTGTTCCGTTGCGGATAATGACAGGCAGGTTAAAGGAAATATTTCTTGTAATTTTAGAAGCAGAGTTGAACGATCTTGCAGTTGCATATGTAAGACATATACCTTGACCAAGTAGACGATTTAATATGGCGGCACTTTCATTTGAAATTATTTTATCATCCCGCAATAAAGTTCCATCTAAATCAGTAACATACAATGTTTTTATCATAAAATTATTTTACCCTTTCCGCAATCATAATATCCATACAATGTTGATGTGGGACTCCACCGCTGTTGCAGTTAAAAATGATTTCTTCTGTCTTATGCAATTTCCAATCATGATAGAGCATAAAAAGTTCTCCGGAAATCCAACGAAACCGATTGACATCTTTATCTGGTGGAACCTCCGTTCTCCCATTTTGACACTGCCTGAAAAGAAACATTCAACTTATTCGCCAAGGTTTGTTGCGTATAGCCTAAAGCCTTTCTTTTACTCATAATTACTGATCCAATATTCATATAAACGCTTCCTTAATTTTAAAAGATAAACATAATTCATTCCTTGTTTCTATTGATTCCATTTTAATATAAATAATTGAAATAATCCATAACCGTGTCGGTTAGTTCATCTTATA
>VSOD01000204.1 GCA_009774655.1 Lachnospiraceae bacterium | reverse complement strand
GCTCCACCCGCCCGGCCGCATTTTTGCCGACCATGGACAGATACAGCCCCGCCGCCAGCAGCAGCCACATCAGGATATATCTGCTGTAGGCCATATTGTCCAGATGCAGTACCTTTAACACATACCAGAACTCGTCCAGCCTGAAACAGTCCGCCAGCTCCATGGAGAGCTTCTGCACCGGCCCCCGAATCGCCGTAAGCAGCATCCGGTTGGCCTGGGCAACACTCTCCGCCCGGAAATACACCCACGCCACTGCCACATACAGAAATACCGATATTTGTGACACAATCGTCATAAATCTATGTTTTGCTTCACGCCGCATGCCGCCTCTGCCCGCCCTGTATTTCTGCCAGAATCTGGTCGCCGCATAGAGAACGCCGTGCATGGCGCCCCACACAAGATAGTGCCACCCGGCGCCGTGCCAGAGACCGCTTAAGAGGAAGACGACAAGCAGATTCAAGTACATTCTGGCCGGCCCTCTGCGGTTGCCGCCCAGCGGAATATACACGTATTTCGTAAAAAAACGGTTCAGCGTAATATGCCATCGTTTCCAGAAATCAATGATGTTAACGGCCTTGTAAGGCGAATCGAAGTTGACCGGGATCTCGATTCCAAGCATCCTGCCGATCCCCCTGGCCATGTCGCAGTATCCGCTGAAATCAAAATACAACTGCAGCGCATAGCTCAGAATGACCACCACCGCATCCGCCCGGCCAAGCGCCGACAGGCCGGCATAGCCGAAATCCACGCCCGCCCCGAAAGTGTCCGCCAGCAGCACCTTTTTCGCCAGCCCGAGGATAAAAAGGCCAAAACCCCCGGCAATCTTCTCCCACTGCACCGGTTTCTTCCCCAGACTGTGAAACTGCGGCAGCATCTCGGAATGATTGACGATCGGCCCCGCGATCAGCTGCGGAAAGAAGGACACAAACAGCGCATATGTGACGAAAGGACAGTCCTTCACCTCTCCCCGGTACGTGTCCACAACAAAGGAAATCTGCTGGAAGGTGAAAAAGCTGATCCCCAGCGGCAGCAGAATCCCCCGCAGCGCCGCCGACGTACCAAACACCGCATTGACGGTAGACAGGAAAAAATCGAAATACTTGAAATAGAACAGCACGCCCAGATTGGCCGCCACTGCCGCTGTCACCAGCGCTTTTGCCGGCCTGCGCGACAAAAGCCTGTGAAACAGGTAATTCCCCGCGATGCTGCAGACCATGATCAGCAGATAGGAAACATTGAAATAGCCGTAGAACCAAAATGACATAGCTGTCAGAAAAATCCCAGCAGCCTCCTTTTTCTGCAGGTGCAGCAGACCATAATAACCGGCCAGACATATGGGGAAAAACAAAAATACAAAAATATAGGAATTAAATAACATCGCTTCACTCCATACCGGTCTCCAAATCCCGATAGATCACAAACTCGTCTACCTGCCCGTACACTTCATAGCCGTATGCCGTCAGCGGCTCCGTCGTCTCCCTGTCCTCTTTCAGGATGATGTAGGCGCAGGGGTATTCCCGTGCCAGCTCCACGAAGGTCTCCGTCTCGATCACTTCCGCCTCTTCCATCGCCTCATACATGGGATGATGGTAGGCCCATCTCGAGATCAGCATCTCCCGCCCGTAAGGCAGTTCGATGTTTGAGCTGTACTGCCGGATATAATAGATCAGGTCTGCCGGCACAAGCGCCGTGATCCGCCCTTCCGGCGGCTCGATCATCTCTGCGATATCCACCGTCTCCTGCGGAAGATGATAGGCATTCTCCGCCTTCGAAATATGTTCGCTGTCATACACATAGTCGCCGCCGAACAGGATCAGCAGGCAAGCAAGCGCCGTTCCGATCCTGCGGTGAGCGGCGCACAGCCTGATCACACCGTAGGCGCTGACCAGGCTCATCTGCAGCAGCCACAGCAGCCTGTAGTAAGTCTCGGAATCGTCCAGCAGCCGCACAAACAGCTTACGGAACAGCGGACAGAAAAACATCACCAAAAGCAATGTCGGCGCATAGACAAATACCGCCCGCCGGTGCCTGTCCTTCTCCGCAAACCACAGATACAGCAGAATCCCCAGATAGAGGAACGCCAGATATCTGTGCTGGTGAAATCCCATATAATTTTTAAAAATTACAACACTCTCTAAAAAAATGCCCCACATAGATGCTTTTCTCTACCCTTTCTTTATAGGAAACCGCTGCCAGTCTCCCGCTACTGTTTGAATAGATAACCGTATCCGACGATCAGATAGGTCAGTACATAGAACGCATTCGGGATACATGCCGCTCCCATTTTGAACAGCACTTTATAATCCCGCTCCACAATGGCCAGGCAAAACGCCGCCACAGCCATCAGAATGGACACCAGAAAGACGGCGATCGAACTGCAGATGCCGGCCGTGATATTGACGCAGACAAGCAGCAGCCAAATCCCTGCGCGCTCTGCCGCAGCCCCCTTCTTCCGGCCGCTGTATAACAGCAGAAACAGCCACAGCAGCGCAGGGATCACCAGACTGCCCGCCACGGCCTTGCCCTGCCAGGTCCTGGTCAGGAAAAAGGTTTCGTTCGTATAGATCGACACATTGCCGAATATCTGAAACACCGCCATCAATATCATAAAAAGCGGCAGATTCTCACCGCTTCTCTCCGACTTCGCCGGTCTGTCCGGCCTGCCAAAGAGGATCCTGCCTATTTCATAATATACAAGATAAGTAAGGGGAATCAGTACCAGCGGCATAATGGTATGGGACAGGATCGTGGCATGGATATGGCTTTTCTGTGCCACAAAAGCGATCCACATAGGGAAGACCGCCAGCGCGTGCCGGATATCCAGTCCCGTATGCCGCCCCGTCAAAGGCAGGATCGTGTACATGGTGTCCGCCTGCTGCGCGATCAGCGACGCCGCCACATAATAGGCATCGTCCCCGTCGAAAGAAGCATAAGCCACCGCCTTATACAGCTGAAATCCCAGCAGCAGCAAAAACAGCAGCCATTCGATCCGCTCCGCCACAGACATTTCCCTGATACAGTCCGCAAAGGACATCCACTCCCGCAGCCTGCCGAAACGCCTGCGGCGGTACGTAAGCCACACGCCTGCGGCCGCGCCCAAAATGGCAAGGGCCATAAAGCAGCGGGAAGCCAAAATAAAATTATCGTATCTTACAAATACTACCACCGGAATCGTCACCAGCCCGAACACCGCCCACATGGTAAAATAGCCCGCCAGAAGGACAATGCCCGGCTTCCTCTCATCTTCCGGCATGAAACCGGCCGGAAGAAGCCCGATACAAAACGGTATGATGACAAGCCAAAAAAGGATACCTGCTATCTGAATCATCTGCCAACTCTCCATTCACTTACACGTTGTACTGCACCCTGGTATAACCCGCAAAAATGCTCTTAAGCTATACCAGTATATCATTTCACAGGAAACGGGGCAAGGTGTCGCTGTACAATCATTCCTGAATATGGTAAACTTAAATAATAATTTTTTCCAGGTCTGCGTATTTTCTGCACCGGCCGGAAATTTTTCATACAATGTGAGGTATTCCATGAAAAAAGTGTACGTCATTGGCGCCGGTCCCGCAGGACTGACAGCCGCTTACGAATTATTAAAACAAAGCAGCGATCACGAGGTTACCGTCCTGGAAGAGAGTGAGTCCATGGGCGGTATCTCCAAGACCGTCAACTATAAGGGCAACCGCATGGATATGGGCGGCCACCGCTTTTTCTCCAAGGTGCCCGAGGTAAATGCATGGTGGAACAACATGCTCCCCCTGCAGGGTGCGCCGACTTATGACGATATCGTACTGCACCGCGAGATGACGCTTACCCCCGGCGGCCCGGATCCGGAGAAGGAAGACCGGGTGATGCTGCGGCGCCACCGGGTTTCCCGTATTTATTTTAAACAGAAATTTTTTGATTATCCCATATCCTTTAAGCCGGAAACCTTTATCAATATGGGATTTATCAATACGATCCAGGCGGGCTGCAGTTATCTTGCTTCCGTGATCCACAAGCGCAGGGAAGATTCTCTGGAAGATTTCTATATCAACCGCTTTGGCCGCAAACTGTATTCCATGTTTTTTGAATACTACACAGAGAATCTCTGGGGACGCCATCCCCGCGAGATCGCGCCGGACTGGGGCGCCCAGCGCGCCAAGGGTCTGTCGATCGCTGCCATCGTAAAGGATATCTTCTCCAAGATGATACCCGGCCACAGGAACCGGGCGGTGGAGACGTCCCTGATCGAGGAATTCAGTTATCCGAAGCTGGGGCCCGGGCAGCTGTGGGACGTGACCGCGGATGAAATCCGGAAGATGGGCGGCACGATCCTCACCGGCTGTCTCGTGACCGGACTGCACAAAGATGCCAATAACCATATCACTTCCCTGACCTACCGCAGAGACGGCCGGGAGATCACCGTGGAAGGCGATATCTTCATCTCCTCCATGCCCGTCAAGGATCTGGTGGGCGGCATGAACGACGTGCCCGCAGAACCGGCCAGAATTGCCGCCGGCCTGCCCTACCGTGATTATATGACCGTCGGCCTCCTGCTGCCGAAGCTGAACCTGAAAAATAAAACGAAACTAAAGACCATCGGCAATATCGTTCCCGACTGCTGGGTCTATGTGCATGACCGCGATGTCATGCTGGGGCGTTTCCAGATCTACAACAACTGGTCCCCCTATATGATCCGGGATCTGGAACACACCGTCTGGATCGGTCTGGAATACTTCTGTTTCGAGGGCGATAAGTACTGGAATATGCCGGATGAAGATTTCACCCGGTTTGCAGTAGACGAGATCGTCCGCATGGGCCTGATCGACTCTCCGGCCGATGTGATGGATTCCCACGTAGAACGTGTCAAGAAGGCTTATCCGGCCTATTTCGACACCTACAAGGACATCGACACCCTTGTGGATTACTTAAAGACCATCGACAACCTCTACTGTGTCGGACGTAACGGCCAGCACCGCTACAACAATATCGACCACTCCATGGTCACCTCCTTCGAGACCGTGAAGAACATCGTAAACGGCGTCAAGTCCAAAGATAATATATGGAACGTCAACACGGAGAAGGTTTACCACGAGGCGAAGTCCTGAACCGGCTGCCCTTAAAACAACTATAAAAATACCTTTCGCGGGAAATCCAGGACTTCGGCTTTCCCGCGGAAGGTATTTTCTCATTCCTTATCATTTTTGCACAACAGTTCATACTTCTTTGTCAATTCCTGGTAATCTTCAAGCGTCCTGCACTCTCTCAGATCGTTCAAAATTCGTACCCGTTCAAGTTTCCGTGCCAGATTCTCGATTGTCTCCGCACTGTTCGGCATATGATCACCCACTTTCTATGTGCCATGCTTACGGTGGCTTTATTATATCAAAAAGGGCGATCTGTGTAAAGCCCGCCGCCTTTCCTGCGACGCACATACAGGTGGTTCAGCACCACCACCGCCAGACTGACCACCAGCACAAAATAGAAATTGATCCCCCGCGTCACATACAACGACGGCATCAGATATTCCCCCGTAAAGATCCCGCCAAACACCCCTCTGTACATAACTTCCGTGATCCCCTGCGCGCCCGGCACCGGCAGCATGTCCACGGCAATGTAGACGGATGCCTGCAGCAGCATGATCGTCAGCCCGTCCTTTCCCTCCAGCGAAAAACCGAGATAGATGATCCAGGTCAGTACAAAAACGCTGGCCCGCTGCACAAACGTAAAAAGGCATACCGCAAGCACTTTGCCCTTATGCGCCAGCAGAAAACGCCCCGCCCCCTGGTAACCGTCTATAAACTGCGCTGTCTTCTCCTGTCTTGTCCCGGACTCCGGCAAAATCCTCATGCGCACAAGCAGTCCTTCGATTCCGGAAATAATTCTTTTCATGGTCGCCGGCGCCAGCATCACCGCCAGCAAAATGGCTACCAGCAGCGTATTCAGTGCCAGCCCCAGCAAAAAGAGCGGAAAATATTCCTCCAGATAGACCCGCAGCGGTTTCTGCCAGAATACCAGCGCCGCTATGCCGATCAACACCAGCACCAGCTTATAGATCAGCGCTACCGTCATCAGCACCACCGAGGATTCCGACAGGCGGTTGTCATCCCTGCTCATATAATAGAGCTGCATCGGCTGTCCGCCCGTAGCAGAAGGCGTGATGCCCGAGTAGAAAAACCCGATGAAGGAATAGCAGATGCACCTGCCAAGACTGCTGCGCCCGTTCAGAGAACGCAACAGATAATAGATCATGATCCCCTCCGCACTGACAAAAAACAGCGCCACAGCCATGGCCGCACACAGAGAAAGCGGCGACAGCCTGCCCAGCGCGTGGCGGATCTGCTCCATATCCTGTCCATGAAAGATCGTATAGAAGGACAACACCATCACGAGCAGGAAAAAAGCCCCCTCCAGGACTCTTTTCCGGTTTATGGCAATCCCTTTTATCCGATTCCGGCTAACTTCCATATGCCACCACCCTTTCCGACGCTCCCGTCCCGTATGGTTTTGGCATCCTTCTCTCCCTGCCTTTGTCCTTCCACGTTCCGGACGCAGCCTCCGCACCTGCTGCCGCGACTGCGCCGGCACCCATAAAGCCGGCCAGACTTCCCTCAAAGACCACTCTTTGATACGGATACAGATAAAAGTCCTTCGGCGTCACCAGCGAAAAATGCTTTTCCGAAATCCGGATCTGATGCTCCTCCAGAAGCCGCGCGATATAAGAAGAACAGGTATATTGATTTTTCAGATAAAAGGGGCGCCCGAGCGCAATGAACGGCAGGCCCGGCACCGCATAATGATACCGCAGTCTCTTCTTATAATCCTGCCGCAGCCTCTCCCGGATCTCCTCCTTCTGCTCCCTGCTGCACGCCAGCTCGCAGACCCTGTACGCCGCCGTCGGAAAAGCCCGCAGGATCTTCTCCTTATCCTCCCTCTCGAATCCCGCAAAAAAAGGAATACGCGGATTGCGCCGCCCGAAACTGTACGCCTCCTGCAGTTCGGCATCCAGCCCGATCACCACATGAATATATCTCTGCTTCAAGAATCCCCGTATCACCGCCGCAAAAATCCCCGGCGTATCCACCATCGCAATATAAATATGTTCCATACCCTTACCTCATTCACCTCTTGTCTCCCGGCCTTCCTCCCGCTCCTTCTCAGCCCGGGAAGAATGCCTGCTTTTGGCATTCTTCCGAACATGATTTAGATATACTTAGGCAGCGTTCTTTGCTGCCTTAGTATATCTTCATGTTCTTTTATTGGAATTGATAGATCTTCCTTGCCGCCCGATAGCCGCTCTTCGTCAGCATGCCGCCCACTTTGCCCGGCAGGTAGGTAAGTCCGCTCAGCGTCGTATATTTCAAGCGGAAATACAGCCTGCTGTTCTCTTCCTTAATGCCCTTCCAGAGCTGTCTGCGCTTACTGTAGGCCTCCCGGGAATCGATCAGAAGCAGATGGATCGAAGAGATCGCCATCATGATCGAGATATTCCGGCACAAATATTACGCCAGTTTCGGATAGATCTCTCTCACTTCATTCAGATCAACACACTTGGAAACGATCTCCGTCACCAGGATCTGCTGGTCG
>VSOD01000203.1 GCA_009774655.1 Lachnospiraceae bacterium | reverse complement strand
AAAGTTACTGGGGCGTGGGCAGTGTCACATGCTTATAATAGCCAGTGACGGGGCAGGGAAACCTGTCACTTTTGGTGCACAGGGGCTGGAGAAGCTGGTCTGCATCGGCACGAGGAATGCTATGGAAGAACTGGCTGACTGCGAGTTTCATATTGCCTGCGACGTGAAGAATGTGCTGTGCGGCCCCGAGGGATGCAGCGCAGTGTTTGGTCCCCAGAAAGGGGCTGACGATGCCATGATACGTCAGATGGATGCATGGCTTGCCGACTATGCGGCCCTGGCTGCCGCGGCCTGCGAGGGAGAGGCAGTGGATCCCGATCATCCCGGCGCCGGTGCGGCTGGCGGTCTGGGTTTTGCATTTCGCACTTTCCTGCACGGTTCTCTGGAACCGGGCGTGGAACTGATTCTGCGGGAGACGAAGCTGGAAGAGAAACTGCAGGATGCCGATGTGGTAGTCACAGGAGAAGGCAGGCTGGACGGTCAGACCGTTATGGGCAAGGCGCCTGTCGGTGTAGCGGCGCTGGCGAAAAAGTATGGAAAAAAGGTGGTTGCTTTTTCCGGTTGCGTGACGGAGGATGCACGGGTGTGTAATGCCCATGGCATTGATGCTTTCTTCCCGATCGTGCGCGGCGCGGTGTCGCTGGAAGAAGCGATGGACCGGGAGAATGCAGCGCGGAATATGACGGATACGGCGGAGCAGGTGTTCCGGCTGATGCGGTAAAGAGGGAAGAAGCAGAAAGGAGCAGGCCACACGATGGGAATCTATTTGAATCCACCGGCGGACGGATTTGAGGATATCTTGAAGGACGGTCTTTATGTGGATAAGACCGGACTGATCACCTATACGAATCAGGTCATGGGGACGTCGAGAAAGCTGACCTGCTTCAGCAGACCGCGGCGTTTCGGGAAATCGTATGCGGCGCAGATGCTGGTTGCCTTTTATTCCAGAGGGGCAGAGGCCGGAAGGCTGTTTGAGAAGCTGCGGGTTGCCAATCCGCCGGAAACGGATACGGCAGAAGAAAAAGACAGGAAACTGGCGGATTATGCGCAGTATTTGAACAGATGTGATGTGCTGTTCTGGGATATGACATGGTTTGTTTCCAATGCGGTGCACAAAGAAGATGTTCTGCGCAATCTGCAGTCTGTCATTGTGAAAGAATTGAGAACGGAGTTTCCGGGCTGTATTGACGAAGATGAGGTTTCCATACCGGAGGCGTTATTGCATATCAGTGCACAGACCGGGCGCAAATTCTATATCATCATTGATGAATGGGACGCGCTGTTTCGAGAGGCGCCGGAAGATGTGGCGCTGCAGAAGGCATATATCAATCTGCTGCGGGCGCTTTTCAAGGGCGGGCAGGTTTCCCGCTTTCTCTGCGGCGCCTATGTGACAGGCATCCTTCCGATCAAGAAATACGGCACACAGTCGGCCCTGACGGATTTCCGGGAGTTTACGATGCTGGAGCCGAAGGTGCTGGCAGAGTATGCAGGTTTTACGGAGCAGGAGGTAAAGACATTATGTGAAAAGCACGGTCTGGATTTTAACGAGGCGTGCAGATGGTACGACGGCTACCAGTTTGACCAGATTGGTCATATTTTCAGTCCTAATTCGATCATTGAAGCGGTCGTAAACCGCAGTTTCAGTCACTATTGGACACAGACGGAGACCTATGAGTCTCTGCGGCTTTATATGGAGTTGAATTTTGACGGATTGAAGGATGCGGTGCTTGACATGCTGGGCGGAAACAGATGCAGGATAGATACCGGTTCTTTTCAGAATGATATGACTTCTTTGAGAAGCCGGGATGACGTGCTGACCCTTCTGGTGCATCTGGGCTATCTGGCCTATGATGCCGATCAAAGAGAGGTCTATATACCCAATGAGGAGATCAGGGAGGAGTTTATCCGGGCGGTAAAGAACGGCGGGCGGAAGGAACTGGTCAAATCCGTTGAACTGTCGGACCGTCTGTTGGAGGCGCCAATCCGCATGGAGGAAGACAAGGTGGCAGAGATGATCGGTGAGGCGCATCTGGCAGGTACTTCCCCGAAATTTTATAATGATGAGCAGGCCCTGCGGTCTGTAGTCATTATGGCATATCTGAGCGGTGTGGATCATTATATGAAGTTTGAGGAAATTACGAGCGGGCGCGGCTATGTTGATATTCTGTTCCTGCCGAGACCGACATCCGCCAGGCCGGCGCTTTTGATCGAATTGAAATGGAATAAGAGTGCGGAGAAGGCTATTTCACAGATAGAGGCCAGAGACTATACGAGACTGGCAAGACAGTTTGCTTATAAAGGAGAAATGCTTTTGGTCGGGATCAGTTACAGTGTAAAAGGCCGGAAGCACAGCTGTAAGATCAGAAAAATAATGATATAGATTCACAGCCTGTGTTCCGCTATTTTCTGCTTTTGATACTCGGACGGCGTGCAGGCATTGAACCGCCGAAACACTGCAGTGAAATAGCTGCTGTTGCAAAACCCCAGTTCCATGGCGATATCGGTGATCGACTTTTGTTCTAAGAGCAGCTGCTTGGAGAGCCGGATCTTCTGATAATTGATATAGTGTCTGGGGGAAATGCCGGTCTGCGCCTTGAATTTCTGCTTGAACTGGGACAGGGAGAGGCCGCAGACGCCGGCCAGCTCTTCCAAAGTCAGTTCACTGCAAAGATGTTCCTTCATATAGGCGATCGCTTTCTCTATATCCGGTGTGAGAAGGCGGTCGCCGCATGACATGGCCATGATCTCATGCAGGGCACAGAGCAGGCAGGAGGCGGCAAAATAGCGGTGCGGAACATCTCCGGCCAGCTCAAAAGCCTTTTTGACATGCTGTAACAGTCTGGAGCTGCCGGGGCGGTAGGTGTGCGGCAAAAGCCGAGAGAGCCCGTCGATCAGATCCCTGCCCGCTTCCTCGTTCAGGAAAAAAAGACGGTCGGCAGCGGAGACATCCAGCTGAAACCAGTAGATCTCTCCTGTGGAAAGCGGGATCAGGTTGGTGCTGTGCACTTCATCGGGTTTCGTGATGAAAATATCGTAGCCCGACAATTCGTAATCTTTCTCCCCAACTGTAAAGTGAATGGTACCCTCGGTGATAAAGGTGAATTCATAGGCGTTTTTGTGAAAATGCGGGGCGAGCGGCGCGCAGGCCTGATTCATGGTGTGTCGGCCGAACATGCGCAGACCGGGAATGTGTAGTTCCTGATGCGTGTAGACTGTGCGGTATTTGGAAGTATAATATTCGTCGTTCCATTCTTCGGCAATGATCATTGCATGGATCCCCTTTTTTGAATGTTGATTTTGTACGGTGTATATAAATAATGGCAGTACTTTTTTAATAATCTTATAATAAAATCATCGAAAAGGTCAAGGAAAAAGCCTGCGCCGGTCGGCGGAAACCGGAGCGGCAGGAACAAAAAGGAACAGTCCTGAAAGGAAGAAAAGGAGAAGCAGCATGAAAGTAATGCATTCAGAGTGGACGGACCGTCTTCATCACTGGATACGGACGTTAAAAGATGATTTTTATGAGCCTTTTGGGGAAATCGCCTGGGAGGCGTTTCGGACGAAGGAGCACAGGACGCCGGAGGATGTGGCGCAGTGTGCGTTTACCGGGGTGGAGCCGGGATTTACCTGGGGTGAGACCTGGGAGTACTGTTGGTTTCGGGGAACGGTTACGCTGCCGGCGGAGGCGGCGGGAAAGCGTATTGTCATGCGTCTTGCGCCGGGCGGTGAGTCTACATTATTCGTTAACGGCAGGAGTTTTGGTACTTACCGGGCCGACTGGGTGAGTGAGGCGCACCACTATATGGAGGACAATGTTCTGACGCGCAGCGGACAGGCAGGGGAGCAGTACAGCATTTTAATGGAAACCTATGCGGGTCATTATTTCCCGGAGATACACAGCTGCGCTACAGGGCCGGTGCTGCCGGGGGCTTATCAGGATCCGCTGCAGGAAGGGAAGAGAAGGACGCTGGGCGTGTGCACTTACGGCATCTGGAATGAGGATGCCTATCAGCTTTATATGGATGTGGATACGCTGTATAAACTGTTGGAGACGCTGGATGAGACTTCCCTGCGGGCATCTAAGATCGCGGAGGCGCTGGAGGAGTTCACGCTGACCGTGGATTTCGAGCAGGACAGGGAAGGCAGGACGGCTTCTTATCGGGAGGCCATACAGAAGCTGCGGCCCGTCATGGAAGCGGTGAACGGTACGACGCAGCCGGTGTTCTATGCGACGGGCAATGCGCATCTGGATCTGGCCTGGCTGTGGCCGATGGCGGAGACCCATCGGAAGACCGCGCGTACCTTTGCCGCCCAGCTCCGTCTGCTGGAGGAATATCCGGAGTATAAATATCTGCAGAGCCAGCCGGCAGCCTATGAAATGTGCCGGGAGCATTACCCGGAACTGTTCGAGCGGATCAAGGAGGCGATCAGGCAGGGACAGTGGATCGCGGAAGGCGCCATGTGGGTGGAGCCGGATACCAACATGGCGGGCGGCGAAGCGCTGATCAGGCAGTTAATTCATGGCAAACGGTATTACCGGGAAGTGCTGGGCGTGGACAGCGTTATCCTCTGGCTGCCCGACACCTTCGGCTATACGGCAGCTCTGCCGCAGATTCTGAAAGGATGCGGCGTCAAATATCTGGTAACGCAGAAGATCTTCTGGTCCTACAATGAGGGAGACGAGTTCCCCTGTCACTACTTTACCTGGCAGGGAATGGACGGCTCGGAGATAGTTTCCTTCCTGCCCACCAGCTACACCTACAAGACGGATCCGAAGGAGATCAATACGGTCTGGAAGAACAGACGGCAGCTTCGGGATCTGGACGCTTTTCTGCTGCCTTACGGGTACGGAGACGGCGGCGGCGGACCGTCCAGAGATTACGTGGAATATGCGCGCAGGCAGGAAGATCTGGAAGGCGGCGCACGGGTGAAGATGGCGGGACCGCTGGAATTTTTTACAGATATGGAAAAGGCAGGCGGACCGAAACACACCTACGCCGGTGAACTGTACTTCTCCGCCCACAGAGGCACGTATACGTCGCAGGCGATGATCAAGCAGAAGAACAGGGAGGGCGAGCTGGCGCTGCGGGAGATGGAAATGTGGTCCTGTCTGGCGGAAGCGGAAGGCTGGCAGTACCCGCTGGAGAAGGCGGACGGGCTTTGGAAGACGCTGCTGCTGCACCAGTTCCACGATATTCTTCCGGGGTCTTCCATCGCCCGGGTGTATGTGGAAGCAAGAGAAGCCATGGAGAAACTTTTGCAGGAGGCAGGCGGGATACGGGAAGACGCGCTGCGTGCGATTTTGAAGCAGAGCAGGGAAGAAGAGGCGGTTACGGTCTTCAATTCCCTGAGTTTTGCCAGAAAAGCGCTGGTGACGCTGCCGGATGCCTTTGCACGGGGAGCCTGTCTGGCGGACGGAACCGTTCTGCCGGTGGAGCATACCTTCGAGGGGCTTAAGACGCTGGTGGAACTGCCTTCCTGCGGCGGGATTTCCCTGCGGCCTGCATCGGCGGATCAGGCGGGACGAAAGCCGGCTGACGGGGCGGCGGAAGAAGCGGTGATCCTGCGCGCACAGGATGGCTTTATTCTGGAAAACGGACAGGTGAGAGCGGTGGTAAATGACCGCGGGGAAGTGACGTCCTTCGTCCTGAAAGAAAGCGGCAGGGAGTTTGCAGCAAAGCCCATGAACTGCTTCCATATGTACAAAGACGTGCCAAGGTTTTTCGATGCCTGGGACATTGATTCCAATTACCGGCAGCAGGAGATTGCGGGAGCTTTCGACATCGAAGTGGAAGAGCTGGGACAGGGTGTGGAAGCGGTGCTTCTGGTGACGGGCAGGATCGGGGCGTCCTCTTACCGGCAGTACATCCGTCTGGCGAAGGAATCCCGCAGGCTGGTGTTCGAGACGGAGGCGGACTGGCAGGAACTGCACCGCCTGCTCAAAGTATCTTTCCCGGTGGATGTCCATGCGGAAAACGGCATCAACGAAATGCAGTTTGGCTACGTGGAACGTCCCACGCACAGATCCAGACCTTACGACAAGGATCGGTTCGAGGTATGTAACCACCGCTACAGTGCGCTGTGTGACGGCGCTCACGGCGCGGCGGTGCTCAATAACTGTAAATACGGAATTTCCATGAACGGAAACAGCCTGGAACTCACGCTGCTGCGGGCAGCCGCCGGCCCGGAAATGCGGGCGGACAACGGCAGGCATCATTTTACCTACGCCTTTACCGCGTGGGAAGGGACTTTTGCCGGCTGCGACGTGGTGAGACAGGGGTATGAGGTGAATGTGGCTCCGCTGACGGTGTGCGGCGGCGGCAGAGATTTCAGCCTGCTGTCTGTCGAGCAGGACGATATTTTTGCGGATACCCTGAAACCTGCCGAGGACGGCAGCGGGGACTGGATCCTGCGCCTGTACGAGGCGAAGAAGGCGGCGCGGCGCACCTGCGTTCAGCTGGCGCGGAAGGATGTGCGTGCTTTTGCCTGTGATATGCTGGAGAATACCCTGCAGGAAATTCCGGTGGAAGACGGGAAGATCATGCTGGATTTCCGGGCATTTGAGGTGAAGACGGTGCGGCTGGTTTCGGGGAGAGCATGATTGAAGTATTTCTTTGAGAACGGCATGGATGACGGCATGGTTGCGCTTTACAAGTGATCTCAATGAAGATGGGCTATGTATGGAGGAAGCAAAATGGAAAACCAGATTATCGTCTGTGAAGCAGTCACGGAAAGTGATGCTGCAGCTTTTTGGGAGCAGCTTCACACCTATTACAAGCGGGATATCTTCCCTGACCCGAATGATAAGGACAGGGAATATTTTCTCAACGATACGGAATATCGGGCGCATATGCAGAAGATTCACGACAGACCGCAGGACAGGTGCTACTATCTGTTCTTTTGCTGGGATGGACAGAAGATAGGCTTTGCTTTACCGGTGATTTACACTTCTGAAGACGGCAAATGCTTTGTCATGGAATATTGCGTTTATCCGGAATACCGCGGAAACGGTACAGGCAAAAAGTGCGCGAAGGCCCTGCTCAGTTGGGCAAAGGAACACGGTGCGCTCTATGTAGAGCTGAATTATGGAGGGGATGTGCGGCGGGAGCGTTTTTGGGAGAGCCAGGGATTCGTCAAAAACGGTTTTGACGAGTGGGGTGAGCCGTTGATGATTCTGCCGCCCGAGGATGAAATATCTTTCACCGTAGAAGTTCTCAATGATCCAACCGACTGGCAGCTTTTGAAGTTGGAAAACGGTTTCAAAAAGGAAATCGGAGAAGAAGCACTGACGGAGGAACAGCAGAAACAGCTTCAGCAGGCTGTCAAAGAAGGCAGGATAACTTTCTTTGTTGCCAGACGTGGCTACCGTGCTGTCGGCATGTGCAGTGTGGCCAGATACTATTCAACCTTTTCCTGCGCGGATACGGGAGTATATGAAGATTTCTACATTGAACCCGTTTTCCGCGGCAGGGGCATTGCCCGGAAGCTGGTGAAGGCGGCACAGACATGGTGCGGGGAAAACGGCATATCGAGTTTAACGGTATGCTGTGCCCCGTGTGATGAAAAAATGTACCAGGCGCTTGGGTTTGATATTGAACTGGGAACAACGTTCGCACGTGTTATGGTTTGAGCTTCCCGCAGAGAGCAGACAGGATACAGG
>VSOD01000202.1 GCA_009774655.1 Lachnospiraceae bacterium | reverse complement strand
TCAAGAGACAGATCGCTGGTCTCAGGGAGTACCGCCATGCTTTTGCTCCGGCTGCTGGAGGACAAGGATATGTACGGATACGAGATGATCGAAACATTGGAGCAGAAATCAAACAATGTTTTTACTTTGAAGGCGGGGACGCTGTATCCGCTGCTGCATTCTCTGGAGGAGAAGAACTATCTGACTTCCTATGAGAGCCCGGCCAACGGGAAGCTGCGTAAATATTACAGCATCACGAAGGAAGGCAGGAAGTATCTTAAGGCCAGGAAGGAAGAGTGGCAGGAATATCAGGCTGCGGTGCTCAATGTACTGTGGGTGGGGATGGCATGACGGAAAGACTACAGAAAACGCGTTATAGAGCGTTTCGGAACGGAGGTAACGATGGAAGAATTTATAAGAAATATTACGGAGCAGATCCGTTGTGTGAGGGCACGGGAAGCCGTGGCAAAGGAGTTGTCGGATCATATTCTGGATCAGGCAGCGGCTTATGAGAAGGACGGCGAGGATCATGAAGCGGCGGTCGCACAGGCAGTCCGTGGGATGGGGGATCCCGTGGAGATCGGTGTAGAGCTGGACCGGATCCACAGGCCGCAGATGGATGTTAAGATGATCGTCATGGTGCTGTTGTTCAGTATCGGAGGTATGGTGCTTCAATACATAGTGGGCAGCTATGCACCGATGGGTGGATCAAATGGCTCATCGGTATATTTGAGCCAGCTTGGCAGACAGGGCCTGATCCTGCTGGTATCTTTCGGTGTGATGGCAGGGATGTATTTTCTGGACTACAGCTTTATCGGGCGGTATGCCACAGCGATTTATTGGGGAATGACCATCGTCTTCTTCACGATCAGGATCATGAGCAGGGAAATCAACGGCAGGTATCCTGTGATGTTGATGCTGGTCTACCTTTATATTCCGGCGTATGCAGGCCTGTTGTATCAGCTGCGGGGCAGAGGGTACAGTGCAGTGATAAAAGGGATTGCAATACAGATTTTAACAGCCGGCGCTGCCTATTACCTGTCTAATATTCTGCATGCTGCTCTTGCGGTGTATCTGATGCAGATGGTGTTATTGCTTCTTGCGGTCCGTAAGGGATGGTTTGAGGTAAACAAAAGGGATGCGGCAATCGTAATCGTGACTGTTCTTGTGATTATTCCGCTGGCGGCATGTCTGTTTTTGCTGGTGGCCGGGCCGGCTGAGGCGGACAATTACAGGTTACGACGGATTCAGGCGTGGCTGCATCCGTCAGAGGATCCTTACGGGGCCGGCTATACCTACATGTGGATACGTCAGGGGCTGGCTAAGTCTAAACTGATCGGTGTATATGAAGGGTTTTCTTTTGATGACGAGATTACGTGGCTGGTGCCACGAACGGATCCTTTTATCCTGATAGAGATTGTCTTCACATTTGGCATTCTGATTGGCATTCTGGTGGTTGCAGCTTTAGCGGCGCTGATCATTCATGCTTTTGGCATCGTAAGGAGACAGAAAAACCAGCTTGGTTTTATGATATCAACAGCGTGCTTTATGGTATTTCTGGACAACTGTGTGGAAGGGATCCTGATCAACACCGGCTGTTTTCCCGTGACGAGCGTGCAGCTTCCGTTCCTGTCCTTCGGCGTGGGATCGACGATCACTTACGCAGTCTTCGTGGGGCTGCTGCTTAGTATCTACCGCAATGAGAAGATCGTCACGGACTACACGGTGACAGGCCGTCCGGTCTGGCGGCTGAACATCAGACTGGAGAAAAAGTGACGAAAGCATATAAAAAATAAATCGGCATTTTCCGAAGTGAATACAGACTTCGGAAATGCCGATTTTGTTTTTTTGTACTATTTTGTACTATCTTATATGTTATGTGTGTTCCTGCTGCTTATTCCGAAATTCCTTTGCCAACAGGAACAGTCCGAACAGGATTCCGTTTACGAGCAGCTGCGAGGGGAGCATGGACCAGGTCACTGCCTGTTCCTGCAGGATATCGGCAGAATATTGATTGGCTACCACGACAGAAAGATTATTGTTTGCATAATGCAGGATCACGGGAACCCAGATATTGTTGGTCTTCATGTACGCCCAGGCGAAGAAGATACCAAGTGTGATACAGGTGATGATCTGCGAAAGCGTCATGATCAGCCCTCTGTCAGGGGTGGTGTAGAAGAAAAAGTCCAGGAAAACATGCCAGATGCCCCAGGCAACTCCGAGAAGCAGAACGCCGCCGCGCAGGCCGAACCGTTTCTGCAAAATGGGCTGCAGGTAATACCGCCAGCCGTATTCCTCTCCGAAAAAGGGCGTAAATGCGAGGAAAAAGTTGATCGGCATGATGAGCAGGTAAATCCAGGTGGCAGGGTCCTGTACGATCTTAACGATCATGTCTATCTGCCCCTCGGCAAGGTAGAAGATGGCTGCCCGGCCAAAATACAGAGCCAGGAAAAGCAGGATACACAGAAGAGAAGTCTTCCATTGTTTCCAGCCAAGGCCGTAAACCGCACGTCTTTTCCTGCCGGAGGCCAGAAGCGGAATCCAGCACAAAATCGTGCCGCCGATTATGATATACTGGCTTATCACCGCCCACATGGACACGGACTGATCGTTCAGGCCAGTCGGCTGCATCGGCAGGAATACGGAGAGCACTGCACACAGAAGCATGGCGATGGTCAGCAGTGTGAAGCACAGGAAGAACCACTTCGGCAGCATGTCGTCCCGCCAGCGGGTGATCATGTAAGCCAGCATGACGCCGGCAGCCGGATAGTACATCTGGGCATTAGGAAATGCGCTCAGCTCCGCGGATACGACGCTGCCGTACCAGGTCAGCAGGCCCATCGCATAAGTCACACCGTAAGCCACAAGGATAAAAATAAGAAGCTGTCTTTTTGTGTCTGACGTGTTTGCCGGATCCAGAATTGGTGTTGTTTCGTTTTGTTCTTTCATTTTATATCACATCCTTACTTTAGAGTATTATCCGGAGTCTGCTTTTGCTGTCGTTCCGGATCATAAACAGTATACTGCCAACCGGTTCCGGTGCGTTACAAATTGCCCGGAATGGTCATTTCAATGCCTGAATGGCAGCAGTATGGAAAAAAGATAAAGCTGCCAATACCCCGCTGTACAGGCGTCCGATTTTGTGGTATTTTATAAGAAAGTGGATTCTTAACAAAATCTTAACATAAAGGGAGGCAGAAATGAATTTATTGTCCAAGCTCGGTCTTTTCTTCGTGGTCATCCTGCTCTCAAATTATGTGGTCAGCCTGATCTTTAAGTACATAGCACAGAAAACAAAAGCGGTTCATCTCCGTTTTACAAAGAGCGCCATCAATGTGATCATTGATGTCATTGCGTTCTACAGTCTGGCGCAGCAGTTTGAGATGACAAAGGATATCAGTAAGGTGCTTTTGCAGAGCGGTTCCCTGATCCTGGCGATCGCCACTTTTGCCGCGCAGCAGGCGCTGGGAAATGTGATCAGCGGCATTTCGCTGTCCATGTCAAAGCCCTACAATGTGGATGAGAAGATCAGGGTGATCCAGGGCGGGACCGTGATCGCGGAGGGGCTGGTGAAGGATGTCACGCTGCGGCATACGCTCATCTATCAGTTTAACGGGGAGACATGCATTGTGCCTAATTCGGTTATGGATTCGGCGGTGGTCATCAATACGAACTTCACGGAGAATATCGGCAATTATGTAGAGATAGAGATTGGGTACGGGGCGGATATCGAGAAGGCGGTGGAGATCATGCGGCGCATCTGTGTGGAGCATGAGCTGACTCTGAACACGGAGGCCAATGCCGTCACGGCAAGCGGATATACGCAGAACGGAGTCACTTTGAAGACGATCATCTGGACGCAGAATCTGAATGACAGCTTCCGGGCGTGCAGTGATATCAGGATCGCGCTTGTCAGGGAATTCGGCAAAAGCGGCATAGAGATACCGTATCAGACAGTGACGATCTCCAACTACGAACCGGAAAAGCCGGATTGACGGATGACGGATTCCCGTATAAAATTAAGCCTGTGTTGTAATGATTGAAAAGGAATGGAGACGGAAGATGAGCGGGAAGAATGATCTGACACAGGGAAGCGTGGGGAAGAATCTGGTATTGTTTGCCCTGCCTTATCTGCTGTCCAGTTTTATGCAGACTTTTTACGGAATGGCGGATCTGTTCGTGGTGGGGCTGTACAACGGCTCGGAGACGACGACGGCGGTGTCCGTCGGCAGTCAGGTGATGCACATGCTGACGGTGATCATTATCGGGTTTGTGATGGGCACCACAGTGTGGATCGGGCAGTGTGTGGGAGCAAAGGACGAGAAGACAGCGGCGAAGACGGCAGGCACGTCAGCCCTGTTTTTTTCTGTGTTCGCGGTGGCGGTGACCGCTCTGCTCCTGTTGTGTACGGCGCCGATCGTGAAAGTGATGCTGACGCCGCAGGAGGCGGTGGAGGAGACCAGGCTTTATCTGCTGATCTGTTTTGCCGGGATACCGCTCATCACAGCCTATAACGTGATCAGCGGTATTTTCCGCGGGGCAGGAGATTCCAGACGGCCGATGTACTTTGTGGCGGCGGCCTGCGTGACGAATATCGCGCTGGATTTCGTGTTTATCGGCGCCTGCGGCATGGGGGCTGCGGGGGCAGCGCTTGGTACGGTATGCGGACAGGCGGTGAGTGTGGCGGTGTCTCTTGTTGTGATCCGCAGGCAGAATCTGGGTTTTGTCGTGCGCAGGGAGGATTTTCGTCTGGACAGGGAAGTGACCGGCAGGATCCTGAAGGCGGGGACGCCGATCGCCATGCAGGACGGGCTGATCCAGATTGCCTTCATCGTGATCACGGTGATTGCCAACAGCCGCGGGCTGATCATGGCGGCTGCTGTTGGCATCGTGGAGAAGCTGATCGGGTTTATGTTCCTTGTGCCTTCCGCCTTTCTGTCTGCCATCTCTACCGTTACGGCCCAGAATATGGGGGCGGGTAAGGCGGACCGGGCCAGAAGGAGCCTCTATTACAGTCTGGCGGTCACGGTTGGCTGGGGGCTGTGCTGCGCGCTGTACAGCCAGTTTCTGCCGCATACGCTGGTGGGGATCTTTACGAGAGACGGGGAAGTGCTGGCGGCGGGATGCGACTATCTGCGCGCCTACGCTTATGACTGTGTATTTGCGGCGGTGCATTTTTGTTTCAGCGGATATTTCTGCGGCGACCAGAAATCCATGGTCTCTTTTGTCCATAATATCACGGCCATCCTGCTGATCCGTATCCCGGGCGCCTGGCTGGCCAGCAGGCTGTTTCCGGAGTCCCTTTACCCGATGGGATGGGCGGCACCGCTGGGGTCTTTGTTGTCGGCCGTGATCTGTATAGGCTTTTATCTCTATTACATAAAAATATCAAAATTTCGTCAATCTCAGGCTGGACGCAGGAAGTGATTTCAGGTATAATATCCGTAATAGGATGACGGTTCAGGAGGAATACATATGAAAACAATTAAGGGCAGGCTGCTTGCCACGGTTTCGGCGGCGGCGTTTATCGTTCTTTTCATCGGTGCGGCGGCGGGAGCGACAGTTGTCGGCAGTGCGGGTATCGGCAGTGCGGTCGGCGCGGGGCTTTTGACCGGCGTATTGGGAACGGTGGTCATCGACGCGGCAGTATCCTCGGTTTTGGGCAGCGCGCTTCAGCCGATTGCGGAACTGAAACAGTTTGCGTCCGGTGATTTCAGCGAACAGAGCCGGATGGAGGCAGGCACCGGAGTGGGGGACGGCTTCCGGGACGAAGCAGAAGAGGTGTCCCAGGCAGCCAGGACCATCAGGCAGCGGATCCGGGAGACGATCAACGGGACAAGCGGGGAAGCGGCGAACATCGCCGATACGGCATCCGCCGCCTACAATGAGATGGCAGAGCTGAACAATAAGATTGACGAGATGGATCAGGTGATGGACGGGCTGACCGGTAAGGTGCAGGAAGCGGCGGAAGTGACCCAGAGTATCAGTGACGCCAGCGGTGAGATCGGGACGGTGGTGGACGATGTGTCCTGCAAGGCGTCTGAGTCGGCCGATGCGTCAAGGGATATCAATATCCGGGCGGACAAGCTTTATAAGAGCACGGTAGAGTCCCAGAAACAGGCGGAGAAGGTCTATCACAGCGCGGCCGGGGAGCTGGAACACGCGCTGCAGGAAGTGGAGAAGATCGAGGTCATCAAGACGCTTTCCAGAGAGATCGGTGAGATTGCGGGCAAGACGAATCTGATCGCGCTCAACGCAGCCATTGAGGCGGCCCGGGCGGGTGATGCGGGCAGGGGCTTTACGGTAGTGTCCGAGGAAGTCAGGAATCTGGCGGAGAGTTCGCAGGTTACGGTGGAGAAGATTCAGAAGGTGATCGGCGAAGTGGTGGATTCTGTCATGGCCTTGAAGGACAGTTCGGGCAGGCTGCTGGAGTTCGTGCGGGAGGAAGTGATGACCGACTATGACACGATGGTGAGTACCGCCGAGCAGTACCAGAAAGATGCGTTCTTCTTCGACGGGATCGCCACGGATCTGGGGGCTTCTGCGCAGGAGATGGGAGCGTCCATCGAGGAGATGCTGGCATCCCTGCAGACGGTGTCTTCCCTGAACAATACGATCGTGGAGGAAGTCAACCATGTGGCCGGCGCGATGCAGAATACCAACGTCGGTTCCGAGGAGATCCTGCGCAAGATGTCGATCATGGAGAGAAGCAGCCGTTCTCTGCAGGAGATTGCGGCCGCTTTCCGGGTGTGACCGTCCGGGCGTTTAATCTTTCACATATTTTCGCAGGCAGAACAGAGCGAGCACATTGGGCAGCACCATCATGGCATTGATCAGGTCGGTGCTTTCCCAGACGAGGTGCATGGGGATGATGGCACCGAAGTAGATCATCAGAATATAGCCGAGCTTGTAGAGCGGAATACCTTTTTTTCCCATAAGGTATTCCGTTGCTTTTTCTCCGAAATAGGACCAGCCGATCAGTGTCGTGACGGCAAAGGCCGCCAGGGAGATGGTCAGGAAGGCGTCACCCACATAGGGAAGGTGCCGGAAGGCTGCGGCCGTGAGGCCGGTTTCCGCCACGCCGGCCGTGGAGGCCGGATCGTAGAGCATATTGGCTACGATGACGATGCCGGTGACCAGGCACATGACTACCGTGTCCCAGAATACGGCGGTCATGGAGACATAAGCCTGGATGCGGGGCTCGGAAACATGGGATGCGGCGGCCGCGATGGCGGAGGTGCCGATGCCTGCCTCGTTGGTAAAAAGGCCTCTGGCGATGCCGTAGCGCAGGGCGTGCTGGACGGCTGCGCCCGCCATGCCGCCGGCCACGGAGCCGAAGGAAAAGGCGTCTCCCAGGATCAGCAGGCAGGCGGCCGGCAGTACTTTGTGATAGAGCAGCAGAAGCAGCAGGCAGCCGAAGAGATAGACGAAGCTGATCGCCGGCACCATGCGTTCGCAGATGTTGGCGATGCTCTTTACGCCGCCGAGGATCACGGTCCCGGTGAGGAAGGCGAGGACGATCCCCACCAGATGGGGCGACAGGTGGAAGGTTTCCGCGGCCGCCTGGGTGACGGAATTGGCCTGGGTGGTGCAGCCGACGCCGAAGGCGGCGATCAGCGTGCAGGCAGCGTAAACACCGCCCAGATATTTGTTATGTAAACCATTCTTCAACACATACATGGGGCCGCCTACGTAATCGCCGGCGGCATTGCGGCCGCGG
>VSOD01000201.1 GCA_009774655.1 Lachnospiraceae bacterium | reverse complement strand
GTCTGATAATTACGCATTACTTGATAGCATTGGATTCCTGTCTGCAATACCCTCTGGTACATATCCATTTTTTCATTCTCAGGCATACATATTCCGAAATAGACGCTTTTGATCGACTCCTTGGGAATGCGGAATAAATAGATATTGTTATTTATTGTTTCATCCGCTTTATAGACGTCTCTACATAGTCTCCACTCCTGCTCATAGCTCCAGACATCCAATTTATAATACATCTCATCCATTATATTGATTTCAGTACTTTTGGGCCGGCTCTTACAATATCTAACTTTTCTCGTTCCATAAGGTTTCTCGAAATCAAAGAAAGGATGTGACATATCAAAACCTACTGCAAATCCTTTATGGCTGTCAGCATAATGAGCCCACATCAGAACAGAATCCCAGACCTGGCTCATGCAAAAGATTACTGTATCGTCATTAAACTGAGAAGAATCTTTTTCGAGTCCATAAAACAATGCCGCCAGTTCTCCAAAACCAGCATGTTTGGGCATTAACTGTTCCGGAATAAACGAATAGGAAGGAAGACATTCAAATGGATCATTGAATGCGCTTGGCTGTGTAAAACGCAGCTTATAATCTGTCCAAAAGTTTTTTCGCTCTAGTGACATATATTTATATAGAATCATGGATGCCTCCCGGCTATATTCTGCGCCTCATGCTAAATCCGCAAAAGCATAGTGTTTATGCGAATTTATAGAGTCGCTGGTATTCATTTTTACGGTGTGGTGAGTAAATTATTTATCTTTTTATATATAACCTGCAATGATTAATTCTTTTGGTGTTAGTCAATAACTTGTTAGTCTCACTTTATAGTCCTGTTTATAGGACATGATACACGATATCATATGGTTATTAATTCATTTACGAGGAAATAATCATATGAACGAAAAGATCAAATGCCTGCTAGACTATATCAAAAATATATATGAGTCTGATTTAGACCGGCTCATTTAAACATAAAGTCATGCTAAAATTTTTTAAATACCACTCTCAATCTGGAAAACATGGTTGTAGAGACCAGTGGAGTAAGATTTGGTAGCAGTTCTCTGCCGCATTGTCCGCTCCTGTGATATACACAGTACTCCCCTGCTCATCCTAGCGGTACGCATGATAAGCGCTGTCCTTCAATGACTGCACACGGGACAGCCCAGCGCCATGGATATGCCTCCTGACAGGCATACCCTCCCCGTCACATTCCGAGAGGATCTCCCCGTCATGGAACAGGAACACACTCTTTTTCCCATTCTCACTCAAGCCGGCACGCAATCCTTCCCCGTCATAAGCATTCTCCTGCTGCCTGTTCAGCAGGTCATAACGGTATTCGCTCTTTCTGCCTCCTTCCTCCTCGGACACCAGGCTGCCGTTCAAGTCATAGCGGTAGGCAGTGCGTCTCCCTGCCGCTGTACGCTCTGTCATCTCATTTCTCTCATTATACCGGTACTGTTCCGCCACGTCAACGGCGCCCTTCCGGTACTGTTCCCTTGCAAGGCGGTTCCCGCACAGGTCATAGGCATACCGCTCCCCGGCGCCTTCCCGATCCTCTCCTGTTAAGCGGTTCATGCTGTCATACCGGAAGGTGACGGACATCTTCCTCCGCTCCCCGTCCACCTGCAGCCTCTCCCCACTCTTCTTTGCCCTGTTCCCGTTCAGGTCATAGAACAGGAAGGCGTCATAAAGGAGGCCGTCCTGCGTCCCGTCTCCGATGGTCAGCCGGCTGATGTTCCCGTCCTCATCATAGGCATAGGTGGTCTTTATCCCGCCCTTCGTGATGACCTCACGGATACGTCCGTCAGGCTCCTTAAGCTGCCGTACCGGTAGTAGGTGCAAGCCTCCACCAGCTTCCCGCTGCTCCACTTCCTCAGCAGCTTCCCGTCCGGACGGTATTCGTAGGTGTAGCAGGATCCCCCTGCCACGGCCTTTATGGGCTGCCCGAAGGAGTCATACTCCCAGGTACCCATGGCCTGCCGCTCCCCGTCCTTACCCGTGCAGGACTGCAGGACCGGCTGCCCGTAGAGGTTATACTTCGTCTCCGTCACCGTGCCGTTCCGGTCCGTATGCTCTGTCTCCCGTCCTTCCTTATCATAGCGGAAGGTCTCCGTATTGCCGCACTGGTCCGTGACGGCACATACCAGGCCCATGCTGTTATGGGCATACCGGATCCTGCCGCCGTACCGGGTCTCCCTTATCCGGTTCCCGTTCCCGTCATAGGCATACTCCGTCATGCGGTAGTGGAGATCATCCCTGCCCCTTCCCACGGGCACGAGTTCCTGTTGTAGGCATACTCCCTGCGCCCGGTGGCATCCATAGACCCCCTTACTGTTAAGGAGCAACATGTCGGAATTCTTAACAGTAAGAGGGTCTATTCATTAAGTACGATTATATATGTTTATCTCATTTTATGATAAGCTTCTAATCTGGATTGCGATACCTCCGGAAACATCTTTTATGTATTGCCATTCATCTTTGGAATCCTTCGATTCTCTGCGTTAAGAGCTATAATATTCTGCTAAACGCCATATCATACATTGTAGTTAGGTTCTCATTTACAGGATTATAAAAATCCACCTTAAAAGACTTCCCATCTCTGTATTTATCAAGCAATTGCACTCTTACGCTTTTCGCTATTGATGACACCATATCCATTCTCATAATCCTCTTTCGCTTACACTGCCTACTTTTTAGTAAAACCTTCTGGCCCACGTCCGACCTAATAAATCTATTCCTTCATCCTTGTAATCCTCCATTCGATTTGGCTTTTTCAGTATTTCTTAAATCCATGTACTGCCTTAAGATCTTTCTTACTCTCATTTTAGAATATCTTACAGCACGATGTCCAAATATGGGTGTTGATATGATCAGATAAATCATTATGACACCGCAAGAACCTTCGCAGCCAGATGTTAGCCACATCATAAAAAGCAGGCAGATTAAAACAAAGAAATTACATACAATAAAGTTGCGGCTCATTTCATATACCGCATCATATTTATCTGCATCATCCATTTTCCCAATGTTTTCCAAGTGGGCTTTACACATAAAATATACTGCACTGCAGCCATCTGGTGTAACTTCAGTGTCATTGCTCCCTCTTCTGCCTAATAAATCCTTCACAAGTTCTTTTACTTTTGTCAGCTCTGCGCCTTGAAATACTTTCGAATTATCAAAGAAGAATCTTCCTCTTGCGTTTTTACGCAGATTAATTAACTTATCATCAACCCATGAAGCGATTTCCTGTATCAGCGTGCCAGAAACATAACTTGCAAGAACAAATAGGATAATCTCGAATGTTTGAGATAACAAAGCAATCTCATCCCTCAATAGCGGAAAATCCATAAAATACAATAATATTAAAAATGTCATCCCAGGTAACAAGATTCCAAAAAAATCATGTATCTCAAATCTCTCCAAAATATCATCCATATATACCCTGTACCTCCACTTTTGTAAATTCGCTTTATAAAATTTTGAAAGGCAAAATCTTTCGTGATCCGATCATATTATATCAAACTACCTGCATATAATATATATTGGACAGATACATATTTATTTTGAATTCCATATAGTATTTTATATGATATCAACAATTCCCATATCATGAAGGAAAGAGGGACATTCCTAAATTCTACTTTTCCTTGACATAAAACCACCGGATTATCCGCACAATACACATACAAGGTAAGCCTGTCCCCACGGTAGATATTCTCCTGCCGGAACCTTCCCACTACAGGATTATAGTACCCGACCTTCAGATAATACTGCCCTGTCTCCTGACCATATTGCTGTCCTATGTAGAGGATCCCGTTCTGATATTCTTTCGTTTGTCCGACAGCATATACTCTCTTTTTATCTTATCGTCCGTTTCAACTCTATTGGGCTCTTTATTTGATTTATCTCCAACCATTCCTACGCTTTGTATCCGTTCCAGTTTTAAGATCAATTGCGGATAATATTTTTTATTTGCGTAAAAACACTGCATAGCCCAAACTATTCTTCCTCACTATCCCAAACCAATTCAAATCTGAAACCTGTGAGCCTATTCATTTCTACAGTATCTTTAAATTTGTCTGACACAAAAGCTTTCCTTGTTGGTTCGTCTATTATCTTAAAAATATTATAATTAACCAATTCATCACAAATTTTGAAAGCATATTTCTCAAAGCGCATAATTCGTTTGCCATCACGAAACATCTTATATTTCGATTTTGAATAATCAATCACATCTAAAACTCTTGTCACATTAATACCACAATACTCTGATTCCTCAAACCGTACCTCCAATTCTTCGATTGAATCTTGAATAAGTGGTCTCAACAAATCTAATGCCTTTTTGCTAAATATCGGAAAATCATAACCGGGAGCATCACTTAATTCCAATTTTTTTTCAGGTTCCATTCTTTTTATTTCCAAAGGTCGCCAACTATCTTTTTTACTTCTTCCATCAAAAGACTGAATCTCATCCACAGTAAACGACTGTACAGGTACTAGATTGTCATACTTATCTACTTCAAAAAACAATTGCCAGATCTTCATTTCTTTCCTCCAAATTATTATTGATAATATCAACTTTATAAATCCTAAACTGATTCCCTCCAATAAATTCAATAATTACAAAAGATTTTAGTCCTTGCTCCCTTCTTTGGTGCAGCCTACCCAAATTTTCAAATAATACCTAATCAAAACTAAGTTGAAATCCTGTTAAATTCAACCTTGATAAAATTCACATGAGTGAAATATAGTCAGCCAATACCAAAGTAAAAAGTACGTTTTTAAATAATTTGTTTTACATTCCTTAGTTATTTCATGAATGTTCCATTTGACAATGCCGCTGAAATATCATCCAATATGTCTAAAACATCATCCTTGCTTGTTGCTTTATTCAGTAAATTATTTACCTTATCATAGTATTTGTTCGTATGTAAACTGGGATGATATGTTGATTCCGTCGTATCTTTAGTTGTTGGTAAGAATACTCCATTTACAGCATTATTAATATCTACTTTAAACTTTTCTAAAATATCTCTTGCACTTTGAGCCCCCGGTGCTCTACCGGCAACAATGTGATGTGCTGCATTGGGATAACTCGGCTCTTTTGTTCCTGCAGAAACCAAGTTCTTCCGCAACTCCTTTGAACTTGGTGTTACTGAAACTGTTGTATCACTGGCATTTTCTGGATTCTTTTTGCATTCTTTTTTATTTCCATCCGGATCATAATACCCCACCGGATCATTCGCACAGTACGCATACAGATTAAGCCCGTCCCCTCGGTAGGTATCCTCCTGCAGGAACCTCCCCACTACAGGATTATAGTATGTCGCCCTCAGGTAATACTGCCCCGTCTCCTGATCATATTCTTGAAGCTGTCTTTGAACAGGCTGTAGACGTTGGCTACGCTGTTTAACTTGTTCTCTACAATAATCTATCGAATCTGTTTCTTTGCTACTGGCATAAAAATACCTCTTTTTCGATAAGAATTGTCATATCTTGATTCTTACCAAAAAGAGGTACTTTTACCAGAGACACAGACTATTTACACTGCCTTTTAAGAAATCTAACCCTTTAACTCAACTAAGTCATTGATTATGAATAGTAGCATTCAGTCGTTCTAAGCTTCGAAATCTTCAGGATCACTCTCCTCAAACAATTTCATCTGTGATATGATATCCATAGGAAAACCCTCTTTCTTTTAATGTTTGTTGGTACTCACATCATACTCCTTTTGTTCTGAGCCTTTTAATGTCCGACTTCCGGTCAGTTGCAATTTGATGGTCTGGGCAGCCCCGTCTTTCCGGGGAACCATATAAATACGTTATCCGGGCTGACTATTTATTTTTGTCCTTGTCTACCAACCTTCTATTTTCAATGGTTTTCAACAGCGAAATTAATTCTCTTAATTCCTAATCTAAATATGCTCCTCCGTATTTACTAACATATAATAATTCCATCCACCAATTGGCTTAATAACTATACCTTTTTCATAAGCCTCCTTTGCCCCTACAGTATACCAGTGTTTCGGATAATATCTTTTATATCCCTGTGGTGTCGCAACATAAGCACCTTTTAATAATCTTTTTTTAAATAAAGTTATTATTTTTTTCCAAAAGATGTCAATGCTATCCTTTGCAAGAACGCCCATGCTGGATTCAACTAATTCTACTCCATCATCTTTTCCTAAGTCAATAAACAAATCTCCTTTCTGTTGCTTTAAATATTCTCCATATTGTTTTTCATCTTCAATATTCAGTTTATTTTTACATACAATAATTTTTCTGAAATTTTTACATTTTTCATAATCAAAAGAACTTATTTCTTTTGACTCATATTTTGGAAATATAGATATTCCGTATACCCTAAGATCATTTTTTTCAACAATTTCTTGCACGAAATCTATAATCTCACTTTTTCGTGCATGGAATTGAATACCTGTTTGTGCCATAGACATTCTACCCTCCAATACCTTATTGAACATCAATAAATAAAACTCTTTCTGCCTACGATTATTATAATACATGATGTTAAGCAACATCTGAATTGGTAGACATATTTTCGCTTTGTTACCCTGCATAAATTACTGGTTAGTCTGTGAGCAAAATATCATCACCGACCCATTTGCTGACTAACACCTAAAACATATTGCATAATCTTCTCAAAGACGATTCATTTTCTCATTAATCATAAGCAACAAAATACATAGGTATACCTTCATCTTCCAAATCATATATTGCTTCTACTTCTCTTTTTATCGGTGCCCCCTTTGCCGTAGTCCGTCCAACATTGATACCATATAAAGAGCCATCCGATTTTTCAACCAGAATATCTGGTCTTCTTGAACTCTTTTTACCTTTTGGCGTGCTTATAGCTCTTTCCTTCTCTTTTCCACCACCAGCAACTATTGTACCATCTTTAACTTGACTTGCCACTTCTTCTATTTTAAGGTTATGCTTTCCTGTACCTTTAGGTTTTCACCGTCTTATCCTTCGTGCCGCCCTCCGCTTTGGCAAGGCCGCGCAGACCTTCCGCAACGATGGAGAAACCTTCCGCAATCCTCAATAATTCACTTCCCATTTACATTCCCTCCGTTTCCTTGAATATGATTTTCTTTCCCCGCTCCGTGGCGGATGCAATCTCCGCCGCCATCCCTTCGGTGGCTTCCCCGAACACCCACACCTCGTCACACAGGGCGAGCAGCTCCATCCCCATAGCGATGCCGAGCCGCCTCTCTTCCTCTATCCCCTCATTTAAGAACTGCGGGAATAAGAGGTGCGGCGCAACAGGCAGGAAACCCTGCTCACACGCCATGCGGCAGTAGGCCGCCGCTTTCCTTGCATTCCCTTCCATGTCGCCGCGGAAGGGGCTGCAGATAAAAACCTTCTTACGCATCAGCGCCTCCATCCTTTCTTCGCTTTCCTTTCCTGTGCTGCCGCTTTCGCGGCTTCGTAGGCTTCCACTTCCTTCTCGATCTGCATCAGCTTGGCGGCGAGGCTTTTCGCAACAATGCTGATCGCCTGTAAGATGCCGATGAGCTCCTGTGATTTTTCCATAGGCTCCGTTCCCTCCTTTCCGGGGCTGATAACCTTGTACCCCTTCACTGTCGTAATGACACTTTTTTGAAATGTGACGATGGAAAACAGAAAGAAATTTATAAACCGTTCGACAAACATATGGAAATATGCTGAAAAATTCCGTATGCTGTCGGAAAGTGTCATTTATGCACATCAAAACCCCTATCC
>VSOD01000200.1 GCA_009774655.1 Lachnospiraceae bacterium | reverse complement strand
TTGCCGCCGTCATTGTCATCAATTTCATAAGTCGTACCGTCGATCTCGAAGCTGGCGCCGCCGATCCGGTTGGCGCCCGGTCCGATGGTGGCCCCGAAAAAGCTGCCGTTGGCAAAATATCCTTCCATCGAATCATAGCCCAGCACCACATCCTCGGCCACACCGTTTTGATCCGGCACCATCAGACTCACCAGTATCGCGCCGTAGTCGATGATCTTCGCGCTCATACCGTTTGCATTGGACAGCGTATATGCATACACTTCCCTGCCGTCCTTCGTCACCCCGAATTTCTCTTTGATAACTCCCATCCCGTTTTCCTTACCTTTCTCTCTTCCTGTTATAACTCAACTCTTCCTTCCAGTGCACGCAGCAGCGTGACTTCGTCAATGTACTCCAGATCGCCGCCCACCGGCACACCGCTGGCGATCCTTGTGACCCTGATCCCTGTTGGTTTGATCAGCTTGCTGATATACATGGCCGTCGTCTCTCCTTCCAGACTGGAATTGGTGGCGATGATCACCTCGTCCACTTCCCCCTCCAGCCGCTGCAACAGTTCTTTCAGCTTGATGTCCCCCGGCCCGATGCCGATCATCGGGGAGATGGCGCCGTGCAGTACGTGATAGACACCGGTATACTTGCCCGTCTTCTCATAGGCGGCCAGATCTCTTGTATTCTCCACCACCATGATTGTCGCGTGGTCTCTTTTGGCATTGGCGCAGACCGGACAGGTCTCCCGATCCGTCAGGGTATAGCACTCCCTGCAGTAGCGCACGTTCGCCTTCGCATCGAGGATCACATTTGACAGGCGCTCCACCCGTGCCTTCGGCATGTTAATGATGTGAAAAGCCAGCCGCTGCGCGGATTTGGACCCGATGCCCGGAAGGCCTGCCAGTTCTTCTATTAACTTATTGATATATCCGCTGTACAGGTCCATCAGAACGGAAAGCCTCCGCCCAGACCGCCGGTCATCTTACTCATCACTTCCGCATTGGCTTCATCCGCCATGCGCAGCGCCTCGTTGGCCGCCGCCATCACCAGATCCTCCAGCATCTCGATATCCTCCGGATCCACCACTTCCTCCGACAGCTTTACTTTCGCGATCTCTTTCTTGCCTGTCACGGTCACTTCCACCGCGCCGCCTCCGGCTTTGGCCACGAATTCCTTCGTCTCCAGTTCCTTCTGGCTCTCCTCCATCTGGCGCTGCATCCGCTGCGCCTGCTTCATCAGATTGCTCATGTTGCCCGGCATACCGCCCGGGAATCCACCTCGTTTTGCCATATACTTCTCCTTTTCTTTTCCTGTAACGGTTCAGACGGCCTCCCCGTTACCTTTTTTACTCTTCTACTTCTTCTATCTCCATATGAATGACCTGACTTAGATCGACATAGTTCTGTGCAAAGGTATTCTGATCGGGTACGCTCTGTATCGTCACGTCGATCTCCTTTCCCACAGCTTCCGACAAAGTCTGTATCAGCAATTCTTTATGCCCTTCCTGCCGCAGAAAATAGTCGGATGCCAGCCCGTCTTCCACAACGATCGTCAATCTGTTATCTCCGCCAAGGCTCAGATTGGCATCCTTCAGATACTGCTTCATGGGCATGGAAGTCTGGCCGACAATGGAGGACCATTTGCTGACTATCGTCTGTACATCCTCCGGAATTGCTTTCGGAAGAGGGGGGCGTTCTTTCGGCTCCTGCGGCCGGTTCCATGCCTGATCGCTGCCGTTCCCCTCCAAAGCACCGCCGGAAGGCATGACTGCAATTCCTTTCTCCAGCTTCTCTTCCACTGCCCGGATCCGCTCAAGCACCGACTCATGGTCTTTTTCCATACTCGGGCGGCAGAGCTTGATAAGCGCGATCTCGATCAGGATCCGCTTCTGGGCCGCATATTTGATCTGCCCGGACAGCTCCGAAAAGATCCGGATATAGCGCATGATGGCCGCCGTCTCAAGCAGATCCGCCTCTTCCCGCATTCTGGCCAGATTATCGGAAGATACGTCGATCACATTCTCAATATCATCGGAAGACTTTACCAGCAGCAGGTTGCGCAGATACCATGTAAGGTCTGTCACGAACTGTCCCAGCTCCCTGCCCTGCATGACGACTTCCTCCAGCAGCCCGATACAGCCGGTCACATCCCCCTGCAGCACATGGCGCAGAAGTCTTCCAAACACTTCCGTATCCACGGCCCCCAGGATATCCAGCACTTTGTCATAGGTCAGTTCTTCTCCGAAGTGAAAGGCGATACACTGATCCAGCAGACTCAAAGCGTCCCGCATAGCGCCGTCCGCCGACTTGGCTATATAGCGCAGTGCCTTCTCTTCCACCTGAATCTGCTCCGCCTCCATCAGCTCACGCAGCCTGGCAGCGATCGTGTCGATGGTGATCCTCCTGAAATCATACCGCTGGCAGCGGGACAGGATCGTGATCGGAATCTTGTGCACTTCGGTAGTCGCCAGTATAAAAATAACATAAGACGGCGGTTCTTCCAATGTCTTAAGGAGCGCATTAAACGCTCCGATCGAAAGCATGTGAACCTCATCTATAATGTAGACCTTGTACCGGCCTTCCGCCGGGGAGTAGGATACCTCATCCACGATCTCCCGGATATTGTCTACACCGTTGTTGGACGCCGCATCAATTTCGATCACATTCATGCTGGCGCCGGCCCCGATCGACCTGCAGGCCGCGCATTCTCCGCACGGGCTGCCCTCCACCGGATGTTCGCAGTTTACTGCTTTCGCAAAGATCTTGGCGATCGTCGTCTTGCCTGTTCCACGAGTACCGCAGAACAGGTAGGCGTGGCCTACCCGTTCTGCTTTTATTTGATTTTGTAAAGTCGTAACAATGTGTTCCTGCCCCTTGACGTCCTCAAAACAATCCGGACGGAACTTACGATATAGAGCGGTATATGACATTACTTCCCTGAGACTGCCGGACAGGCTGTGCCGCGCCCGGCAGCGTCTCTGCCTTTCTATACTTGCCAGTATTATTCATCAATCGCCGAAGCTGATGCCCACCATCTTGGCTTCTTTCACGATCGACGCGTCCGGCGATACCATCTTCAGCTTGCCGGCCACGTCTTCTAAAGAAACTTTGACAACTTCTCTGTTCTTATAACCTACCATGAATCCGTACTCACCCTTCAGGATCAGCTTGCCGGCCTCCGCGCCAAGTCTGGTCGCAAATACACGGTCATACGGGCAGGGGCTGCCGCCGCGCTGTGTATGCCCGGGAACGGTAACACGGACATCCTTGCCGCTCTTCTTCCTGATCTTGTCGGCAATCTCATAGGAAATCGCCGGATACGGATAGTTCTCCATCTTCTTCTTATATTCTTTCTTGGAGAGCTTCGCGTCTTCTTTGGAGATCGCGCCCTCCGCCACGGCCATGATCGTGAACCGGGATCCTCTCGCCTCACGCTCATTGATCGCTTTGATCACTTTGTTGATATCATAAGGAATCTCCGGAATGAGAATGATATCCGCACCGCCTGCCATACCGGCATTCAGTGTCAGCCATCCTACCTTATGTCCCATCACTTCCACGATAAAGATACGCGCATGGGAAGATGCCGTGGTATGTATGCAGTCGATACAGTCTGTCGCGATATTCACCGCGCTCTGGAAGCCGAATGTCATGTCCGTGCCCCACAGATCGTTGTCGATGGTCTTCGGAAGCGTGATCACGTTAAGCCCTTCTTCGCGCAGCAGGTTGGCGGTCTTATGGGTTCCGTTACCGCCCAGGATCACCATGCAGTCCAGCTTCAGTTTATAATAGTTCTGCTTCATGGCTTCCACTTTGTCGAGGCCGTTCTCATCCGGCTCGCGCATCAGCTTAAAAGGTGTCCTGGAGCTTCCGAGGATCGTGCCGCCTTTCGTCAGGATACCCGCAAAATCATGTCCTGTCAACATACGGAAATCCCCGTAGATCAATCCCTTATAGCCATTGAGAAAACCATAGATCTCAACATCCTCTCCGCTGCAGGACAGACACTTCACCACGCCGCGCATCGCCGCATTCAGTGCCTGACAGTCCCCGCCGCTGGTCAACATACCAATTCTTTTCATTCCCGAATCCTCCTTCACATTTTTACTTTCCTTATGTTTTTGCTTTACCTTTCTTATTATAGTGCATTTTTATTTTCTTCACAACCGCTTCTTGTGTTTTCTTTCCATTTAAAAATTTCAGCATTGTTGCAAAAGAATATTTTTTACATACAATTTTCACAAAATTTTTATAAAAACCTTCTATATGTATGAGAAAAAGTACAAAGCCCGACTTGACGTTGTGGCTTGCTTTAACATATAATGTTGGTACTGGATAAGCATGTTTTCCGGCGCTTCACAGTTGTGCCGGAGAATTAACAAACTTACACTAATATTGATAGGAGGCTATTTCAAAATGAGACCAGAATGGACAGATTTTGTAGGCGGCAAGTGGGACAAAGAAGTCAATGTTCGCGACTTCATCCAGAGAAACTATCATCCTTATGACGGTGACGAGTCCTTCTTAGCCGAGGCTACACAGAACACAAAAGACTTATGGGCACAGGTTCTTGAGTTACAGAAGCAGGAACGTGAAGCAGGCGGCGTGCTGGACATGGATACCAAGGTTGTATCTACCATCACATCTCACGGCCCGGGTTATTTGGACAAGAGCAAAGAGACAATCGTAGGTTTCCAGACTGATAAGCCTTTTAAGCGCTCCTTACAGCCTTACGGCGGTATCAGAATGGCAGAGAAGGCATGCTCCGATAACGGCTACGAAGTAGATCCCGAGATCAGCGAGTTCTTCTCCACACACAGGAAGACACATAACGCAGGCTGCTTCGATGCTTACAATGCAGAGATGAGAGCATGTCGTTCTTCCCACATCATCACAGGCCTTCCGGATGCATACGGACGCGGACGTATCATCGGTGACTACAGACGTGTAGCCCTGTACGGTATCGACAGACTGATCGAAGACAAACAGGCACAGAAGGATTCCACAGGACGTGTTATGACAGACGACGTGATCCGTCTCCGTGAAGAATTATCCGAACAGATGGTTGCTCTGAAGCTGATGAAGGAAATGGCTGCTTCTTACGGATGCGATATCTCCAAGCCTGCATCCAACGTACAGGAAGCTATCCAGGCTACTTACTTCGGATACCTTTGCTCCGTTAAAGAGCAGAACGGTGCTGCTATGTCCCTTGGACGTACTTCCACCTTCCTTGACATCTATGCTGAGAGAGACCTGGCTAACGGTACTTTCACAGAGCAGCAGATCCAGGAATTCGTTGACCACTTCATCATGAAGCTGCGTCTGATCAAGTTTGCCCGCACACCTGAGTACAATCAGATCTTCGCAGGCGATCCGGTATGGGTAACAGAGTCCCTCGGCGGTGTTGGCGTTGATGGCCGTCCGATGGTAACGAAGATGAGCTTCCGTTATCTGCACACTCTGACCAACTTAGGGCCTTCTCCGGAGCCGAACCTGACAGTTCTGTGGTCCACAAGACTGCCTGAGAACTGGAAGAAATACTGCGCTAAGATGTCCATCCAGACTTCTTCCATCCAGTATGAGAACGACGATCTGATGAGAGTGACACACGGCGACGACTACGGTATCGCATGCTGCGTATCTTCCATGGTTATCGGTAAGGAGATGCAGTTCTTCGGTGCCCGCGCTAACCTTGCTAAATGTCTGCTGTACGCTTTGAACGGCGGTGTTGACGAAGTAACCAAGAAGCAGGTTGGCCCGAAATATCGTCCTGTTGCAGGCGATGTTCTTGAGTACAATGATGTTATGGATAAGTTCCTTGATATGATGGAGTGGCAGGCAGATGTATATGTAAATACACTGAATATCATCCACTACATGCATGACAAATACTGCTATGAGAGAGCAGAGATGGCTCTTCATGACAGAGACGTTAAGCGTTATTTCGCAACAGGTGTTGCAGGTCTGTCTATCGTGGCCGACTCCTTATCTGCTATCAAGTATGCTAAGGTTGAGCCGATCAGAGACGAAGACGGTATCATCGTTGACTTCAAGACAACCGGCGACTTCCCGAAATATGGTAATGACGATGACCGCGTAGATGAGATCGCTCAGGAGATCGTTCACAAGTTCATGACAGCGATCAGAAGACATCACACCTACAGAAACGGTGTTCCGACAACATCCATCCTTACCATTACTTCCAACGTAACTTACGGTAAGGCTACAGGTAACACACCTGACGGACGTAAGAAAGGCCAGCCTTTCGCTCCGGGCGCTAACCCGATGCACGGCCGTGATACACATGGTGCAGTAGCTTCCCTGTCTTCCGTATCCAAACTTCCGTTCAATGATGCACAGGATGGTATCTCCAATACCTTCACCATCATTCCGGGCGCTCTTGGTAAAGAGGATCAGGTATTTGCAGGCGATCTTGAATTAGACCTGAACAAATAATCCTCCATATATGAAAGGAAGATGAATATATGGATAACAAACAGATGATCGATGACTTTGTCAAGATGATGGATTCCGGTATGGCACAGGGTGTCGGACACGTGAATGTAGATGTCGATGACAAGGCTGAGATTTCCAAAAATGTCCAGACAATGGGCTGTACGGATTGTTCCCGTACACCCCTTGCCTGCAGCGTCCCGACTCTCCAGGAGGGGCTCGATGACTTTAAATAGATCAGTTCACATGAATTGACGATGCAAATTTAAATTTCAATTTCAAATTACAAGGAGGAAACAACAATGGCAGCAAATGCTCAGGTAGATAACTTAGTATCATTACTGGATGGTTATGCAACAAAAGGCGGCCATCACCTTAACGTTAACGTACTCAACAGAGATACCTTACTGGACGCTCAGAAGCATCCCGAGAACTATCCTCAGTTGACGATCCGCGTATCCGGCTATGCAGTTAACTTCATCAAGCTGACACCGGAACAGCAGGCAGACGTTATCTCCCGTACTTTCCACGAGTCAGTTTAATCTGCACCGGCAAAGGACTGCACGGATGACAGCGAAAGTAGTTTGATCAGATGATCCGAAAGCCAGGGAGCCCGCTCTCTGGCTTTCTTATATGCGAAAAGTCTGGTTTTTTTGACCGGTAAGGGTTATACTATAAATATTCGAACAGAAAGAAGGGTTTAACTTATGCAGGGTAGAATACACTCCTTAGAAAGTTTCGGCACCGTAGACGGGCCGGGCGTCAGATTCGTCGTATTTGTGCAGGGCTGTCCCATGCGCTGCGCGTACTGCCACAATCCCGATACCTGGGAAATGAACGGCGGCACTTTGATGGAACCGGCATACATTATCGAACAGTACGAGCGCAATATCAGCTTCTACAAAGGCGGCGGTATCACCGTGACAGGCGGAGAACCCCTGATGCAGGTCGATTTCCTGCTGGATCTGTTCCGTCTGGCAAAGAAGAAGAATATCCATACCTGTATCGACTCCTCAGGCATCGCCTACAAGAAGAATGCCAATCCCGAATGGCTTGCCAAACTGGACGAGTTGATGACGATGACAGATCTGGTGATGCTCGACATCAAACACATTGATCCCGAGAAACACAAAGAGCTGACTTCCCAGCCCAATGACGGAATCCTCGCTTTCGCGGAATATCTGAACGAGAAGCATGTGGACATGTGGATCCGCCACGTCATCGTTCCCGGCATCACCGACGACGACAAGTATCTGTACCAGCTCGGTTATTTCATCGGCGCGTTTACCAACCTCAAAGCGCTGGATGCCCTGCCTTACCACACGATGGGCAAGCCGAAATATGAGAA
>VSOD01000020.1:18026-20392 GCA_009774655.1 Lachnospiraceae bacterium | reverse complement strand
CCTATACCATTTTTATTTGCAGAGCAATTGATTTTTATAATTCTTTAGCATATATCAGTATGCGAAGTATGAGTAATATCTTTCATCCTTTTATTTTGAAAAATCGAATCCACTTCCTGGGAAACCCTGTATATGGAATCTATTTTCTCATTTGTAAGGGATTTTTCTCTCACCTCCTGCACATCAATGTCCTTCACAAGTTCATCCAGCGTCATATCAAAAAAAATCACTGAGCATAACCAGTCTAGTGAAGTCCGGGTATGACTGTCCTGCCTCCCATTTTGAAACGGTCTGTCGCGATACCTGCATTTCCATTCCCAGTTCTTCCTGCGAAAGCCCTTTTTCTTTTCTTAATTTCAGTAGTTTTTCGTTGAATTTCATTTTGCATTGCCTCCTTTTTTTCAGCCTACAATAAAACTGATTCCGGTTCAAGCAATTCAAATTGTCAATTTGTCAATTTTCGCATGCATTTCACGGGTCTGTGAAAATTAACATCATGTAAACAATATGTAACACACTCTCTGTGAAATTTAAACCGCCCCTTCGTCCTGTATTCACCTCATATAAACCACAGCCCAATATTCCAGAACAGGTACCGTGAATTCCACATATTTCCCTTTCGCCTCTTCTCCCTGCTCAAAAGACACTTCCCGGCTCTGCGTCTAAGCGTCTGGCTCTTTAATTATCAACACGTTTAATCGTTTTAGAGTGATTGAAAAACAGTCATTCTATTTGACACACTTAGTCCGGCTGCTGTCCGTTATGCGCAGGCCACTTACATTCTGTTATTTCCATGTTGGTAAACGTTGCCTTGAAAGATGATTCCTCGGGACTGCAGGCATAAATCCCAAACCGAATCATTCCGCCGCCCTTCCACATATGACAGACACGCATCTGCTTGAAAGTAACGCCGTCCTCGGAACACTCGATGCAATAGTCGTCTTCCCTGCGGCTGAATCTATACCACATTGATTTTACAGAAGCATTTATTTCCGTTGTTGCCCAGTCCGAATAACCATTGTTTGTAACAACACTACCAAGATGCTGGAATTTTTCGTTCTCGTATTCTATTGATCCTTTCAGCCAGTTTTCGCTGTCAAGATACATCACAATTCCGCATTGATCAAATCTGTGTTTGCTTTCAAATTCCGTTTTCACTATAAAGGAAAAGAATTTCTCATCCGTTTCCATCTGCAGAACAGGAGCGTTGTCATTCCTGAAATGATAATACGTTCGCTGCCATAAATCTGTGTGCGGATTGGTTGTAATCTCAATTTTATCGTCAGCTACCGTGTAATCTGCAGGTTTTCTTGTCCATTTCAAATTATTAATATCGAATTTCATATTTTCCTCCATTCCGAAGCACTTTGAATACTTCAATCAAATACACCGATGACTATCCCATTATCAGCAGGCACAACACCAACGCTACCCCCTGATACACTCCTGTTCCAGCTTCACATCATGCGCCAGCATATAGTCGATCACCTCACGCAGTTCTTCCCTGCCGCGCATCTTTTGCAGCCGTATCCTGTCGTTCTCCGTCAGCGGCCTGCCGTATTGTTCATAGGTCTGCAGCGTCGCCAGATCCATCCGGTACATCCGGAAGGGAATGCCCGTCTTCTCCCGCAGGTCACGGTAGATCTCGAACCCGCCGGCGTCAATATCCCCGAAGTGATGATACGCCGCCTGCGGGCAGGCCGCATGGAGTTCCATAAGCAGGGCGCGGCGGACGCTGTTGTGATAACCGCCCAGATATACAAGCAGGCTGTCTTCCTCCTGCCAGCGGAAAAAGGTGGTCAGATTCTCGATGGTGATCACCTGCTTCACCGCCGCCGTACCCGCAAACCGTATCCTGCCGATATCCTCCCCGGAGATGCCAAGTCCCTGCTTTAGCACCGACAGATCTATCTTCTCCGCTCCCACTAAAAGCGTCGCATTCCCTTTCAGATAAACATAGTCCGGCGTATGGTAGATGCCGTATTCCGCCAGGATCTCCTCTACTGCCGCCTCCTCGCATCCTGGCTGAAACCGCCTGAAAATATGGGCGATCCTGCCTTCCATCTTCTCGAAGGCCTTGGAATCCTGGAAATGCCGAATCGAAAATTCCCGCAGGTACAGCGGCTCTTCATTCTTCTCGATGGCCTCTATCACGGCAAGCAGCCGCCTGGTAAACGCGATATCCTCCAGCTGCACGAATTCCTTCACGGATTTATGTTCCGCCAGACGTTCCAGCACATGGGCCGCAAAAGCACGGCAGACCGGCGTCGGCTCCTTCGCAAGGCACTCTTTCAGCAGCTGTCTGTGGATCGCCGCCAGATCCTGCTTCGGCACCCGGCGCACAAAAGCATAGGCCGTCTCCAGAT
>VSOD01000020.1:0-18016 GCA_009774655.1 Lachnospiraceae bacterium | reverse complement strand
GATTTTCCGTCCGCAGCTGTACCCTGGCGATGATATGCCCTTTGCGCCCTCCCTGCCAGCAGATCCGTATCAGCTGCTTTTCCTCCAGACTTTCCATGAAAAAGTGGATCCGCTCATATTCCGAAGAGCTTTCGTCGAAGTAAGCCGGCAGCGCCTTTTTCGTAAAACGGAACTCGATATGGATATTCCTTCTGTTCTCTCCTGTGGAAAGCAGGCTGGACTCATAAGTGTCCAGCAGCCTGTTCAGGATCATCTTATCATACTGCACCATTGTAATACCTCTCCGCGAAGCTCACCTTTTCATCCGTCATCACCAAAAGCGTTTCCTCCACAAAGGGGCTGATATACTGGATCTTGTCCGGCGGCGCCGCGATCAGGATCTGCAGCGGCAGCCTGCGCAGGAACTCCAGCACCCCACCGATCCGCTCGTCATCCATGTTGTTAAAAGCCTCGTCGAACATCACCAGCCCCACGGCCTCGCCGCCGATACCGTTGCGGTACAACTGCACAAAGGAGGCGGCCACGGTCACATAGAAGGGCGTCTGGGTCTCCCCGCCGCTCTTTTCCTCACACACCTTGGAATACAGCGAATAACTGTCGTCGCTGTGCAGGATGCGGATATCATAATCCATATAGGTCCTGTAGTCCGTAAACTCGTCCAGTGCCTTCGCGCTGTTCTCATGATCAAGCGCCAGCCGCTCAAACAGCTCGTCGATCACCTCTTTATGATTCTCGTGGAAAAGACCGCTGAAAATGGACTCTCCCTGCACGGCGTTAAAGTCATCCATGATCATCTCATAATAATGACGGTAACGTTTGCTGGGCATAAACAGGAATTCATACTTCTCGTTGCTGAAACGGATATCCCGAAGCGCTCTGTTCAGCTCCTTGAATTCCGTCTGGGCGTTCTTCATATTCTCCTGCAGCTTGGCCAGGAACTGCTCCCGGAACTCCTCCTCGGCGGACTGCCTTGCGCTCTCCACCTTCTCTTCATAGCTGAGCAGTTCGGAACTTTTCAGCTTGCTATATTCCGCCTCGAAATCCGGATATCCTTCCAGCGTGGCCGCCGCGCCGAAGTCGTGGGCAGTCTTGTATTCCACCATGGCATTTGTCATGGATTCCGTACATTTGGCTATGGTGGTCTGGTTGGCCTTCCTTCTGCGGGCGAAGTTCTCCTTGAACTGTTCGTGGCTTTTGTCCTTTAACTGCTTCTCGTAATCGTGATCCCAGAGCACGATATCTTCTTCCTGTCCGGCGGCAAACTCCGCACAGCGCGCCTTCTGCCCCACCAGGGAGGTCTGCCGGTCGGCCAGCCTTCCCTTGGTATTCTCGATGTTCTGCTCGGTCTGTCCCACCCGACGGTTGTCTCTGGCGATCTGCTCCTCCTTCTCCCGGATGATCTTCTCCAACTCCGACAGCTGGATCTGCTTGAGGATCATATTGGAATTTTTCTCCAGCGTGGCGATGTTAGCCCGGCAGTTTTTGATCTCCTGCGCCGTGTTCCCGAGTTCCACAAGCACATCCACGCGGTATTTGATATCGGTATCCGTCTCCGTGGAAAGTGGTTTTTGCAGCTCTTCCAGCTTCTGCAGTACATTCTGTTTCTCTTTGATCTGATTTTCCAGCTCTTTGCTCTTATGCTTTGCCTGCTCCAACTGCACCCGGATGGCGTTTTTGCCGATATAGGGCGTCTCGAAGATGGCAGGCTTGATGGCGCTTGCTACATGGTTCTGATAGCGCATGCACTCTCTGGTGATGGCCGTCTTGTATTTCTTCAAATGGCTGTAATGATCGCACATGGTCACCTTGCCCAGCACCATATTGATGTAACGTCTGGCGTACTTGTTGCCGGACGTGACCACCGTGGCCAGAGATCCTTCCGGCGCGGTATCGTACCCCTCCAGGTTCTGCGTGTTGATCAACCCCACGCCGTAAGTCTTCTTCTCCCTGCGCAGTCTGTCATAAGTGCCGAGGGCGATATCGAAATTATCCGGCTCCACCAGAATATAGAAACGCTGCGTATTCAGATACCCCTCCACCGCATTGCGCCAGGAATCGTCCGTGATCTCCAACATCTCGCACAGAATCCGCGGTTCCGGCGTCCTGCCGATGCGGGCGAATTCCTCTCTAATGGCATTCATTACCCGGGTGACTTCCTCCGGATAGGAAAGCTTCTTCTTCATCAGGTTCTCGATCTTCAAGTCCCATTCTTTCTTCTGCCCGGAAAGCTCCCGCAGGTTCATATCCAGTTCCGCACGCCTCTTATAGACCCGGTCGCTCATATGATTCTTGTAGGCGATAACCTTCTGCAGGGTATCCTTGAAGTCATCGATCCGCACCGTCTTCTCCAGCTGCCCCAGCTGTTCGCCGTATGACCGGATGCAGTCGTCTGCGTCCGGCACCTGCAACAGCCGGTTGACTTCGGCTTTCGCCATATTCACACTTGCAAGCAGCTGCTGTCGCTCCCCGGACAGCTGTCTTTCACGTTCCTCCAAAAGCAGCAGTTTCTTCTGCTGCTCGTCTCTGGCGATAAAATCCTTGTCACTGGCCAGCTCCGCATAGAGGTTGTCCCGGATGGCCTGTCTCTCTTCCTTCTCCTTCTGGGCTTCCGCGATCTCCTGATTCCACCGCTCCAGCCTGTAGGTATCGTGCACGATGGCGCTCTCCAGCTGCCTGATCTCCTCCTCCAGAATGTCCACTTCTATCCGGTCCAGAAAATACTCGTACATCCGGTCTTTCCGCGTGCCGTCTTCCACCTGCCTGTAGAATCCCTCAATCTTTTCCAGCCTCCCCATCCGCAGCTTGATCTTATCCAGCGTGCGCTGCAGATCCTGATACGTGCGCACATTCTCCCGCAGAATGTCGATATTCACTTCCTTCTCGTCCAGCACATATGAGTAGACGAAATCCTTGATATCATCAATGGGCCGAAAAGCCATGGCCTTGGGGATCAGCTTAAAGAATTTATCTTCCAGACGGCCGAAGCGGTTCTTGATCATCTGCTTCGCATCCTTCTCCGTGGTACACCAGGTCTTGATCTTCTTCCCGTTACCGGCCCGGAACTGGGCGATGGATCTGGGCACTTTTCCCTGAAAAAAAAGTCCGTCCTCCAGCCGCTCCCCGTCCATCAGATAGCGCACCGTCTTCTCCTGTCCTTCCGAGGCGGAGTCCACCACCGCACCGACGATAAAATATTTCTGCCGCTTCTCCTCATAGAATTCCAGCGCCACATGGGCGCTGATCTCTCCGGTCCGCTCATAGGGCCTGTTCTCGCGCCCGGTCTTGCAGCGGATATAGCCGGTCAGCTTCCGCTTGCCGTTCTCGTGGGCCGCCTTATTGAAATAGTTGGTGGAGCAGGTCACCACAAACTGGATGGCGTCGAGCAGTGTGGATTTGCCCGCGCCGTTCTCACCGGAGATCAAGACGGAATTCTCAAGATCGATCAGCACGTTGGTAAACCTATGCCAGTTGATCAGTTTCACTCTCGTCAGTTTCTTCATTCGACTTTCCGCCCTTTCGATAGTTTTCCAGCTTTTCATAAGCCAGCTTGATGTCCTCCACCCGCACTGCCATCAGGATGGAATCATAGATGATCAGACGGGAATCTTCATTGGAAAGCTCCCTGTCCAGAACCTCCACCAGCTGAAAACGCCGCATGGTACTGACCGCATTGCGCAGCGTGGTCTTGTCCATCATCTTGTCCCGGATCTTGAGACTCAAAAACTTCTCATGGATGTCGCCCATATTGACAATCACCTCATCGCTGGCGGACAGCTCCCGCTTCTTCTCGTCATATAAGATCCGCAGGATCAACAGAATCACGGATTCAAAAAGCTTCATATTGTAGCGGTTATAATTCAGCGGATTGGTCAGCTGCACCACGCCGTATTCCTCATTGATCTCCAGCCGGTAACCGGTAACCGCCAGATACTGCGTAAACTTCTCCTTATATCTGGTGATAAAATAGTAATCGCCTCTCGCCGTCTCATTGCGCCTGCAGATAAAGCAGTTGCTGAGCAGCCGGTTACAGATCCGCGTAAATTCGTCCTTATCCCTCTGCAGCATTCCCTCTAAAAAATCCATCCTCGTAAAACTCCTTCTACTTCTCTTTCCTGCGGATCACATAATCCCGAAACCGATAGCCATTGACCGTAATATCCTCCGCCGCTTCTATCGCATACCGCATCGTCCTGCGCTGCCCGTACAGCCGGATATAGATCAAATATACGAAATCCTCCGTGGTTGCAAGCGGCAGCTCGGAGGCCAGCATCCTTTCCCTGCCCTGCAGACAGTCAAGCACATAACGGTCGATCTTCTGGGGATTCAACACCCGCTCCATCTTCTCCATCATCTTCTTCAGCTTGGCCTGTCTGAGCGCTTCATCCGGCAGCTCGTTAAGAAGCGCCACCGGCTTAAATTCCTTTTTCCCTTCCAGAGGAACGAACAGTGACCTCTCGTCCAGCACCCCGGCGCTGTAGATCTTTACCAGCTCGTCCAGAAAAGTGATCCTGTAGATGCCGCTAAGTTCCATGCCCTCCGCATTGATCTTCTCATTGACCGCAGATAATATCTCCTTAAGCTGACCTCTCACATCCTCGCCGCCGATCAGATAGAATTTCGCCCGGTTGATGGCCGCTTTCTGGTACTGCGTATTCTTCCGGTTGATCTCCGCCAGAATCTCATCCATATTCTGAAAAGCGTCTATGATCTCATGAATATACTGATAGACCAGCTCCTCCGCCTGCTGCAGCGTGATCTCACGGATGCCGGCAAGCTCCGCGCTGGCCTTCTCGATGTAGGAGCGGCTTCGGCTTTTCGCCTCCAGCCGTTCCACGATCTCCGGGCGGAATTTGGACACATTGTCGGAAGTCAGGAGCCGATGGTATGCCTTGTCCACGATGTTTTCAATATAATCATTGAACAGCACGTTCATGATCTCTGCCGGCGTCTTGTATTTCGTCAGCTCGTCTATATAGTGTTTTATCCCGGAATTCAGGTTTTTCAACCCTGTGATCAGCATGTCGGTGTTTTCCAGAATGGACAGCAGCACGATCCCCGGATTGTCCGTACTGCTGCGCACCAGGCTGTAGATGGTATAGATATAACCCTGATATTCGATCTGCTTCCCTTCCTCGATCTCCAAAAGGGTTCTGATAATCTTGACCGCATATTCCTTAAAACTGGCCCGCTGGACATAGCTCTTGTCCGTCTCGATCTCGATCCAGTCATAGTATTCCAGCCGCCGCAGCATCCAGTTGGCCTTATCCCGGCTGCCTTTACCGTCGAAGCCCTCTTCCTCCATGGAAGCCGCCTGCTCCTGCTCAAAATAATACTGCAGCTCCTGCACCAGAATATCTCTTTCCACGCCAAAAGAAAGCTGATGGTTCATGACCGTAAACAGCTTTACCAGACATTCCCAATAGACTGCTTTGTTCGGCGATGCCAGCGGTACAAAAAAATTTTCTGAAATGATCTGAAACATGTGCGCCTCCGTTCCAGACTATTATCCGCTATTTCTCCGGTTTCGGCAACCTGAATATTTCAAATATTTTACAGTTTACAAACTATTATCTCAGTTCTAACCGGCTTTCCTTCTGCAAACTCTCTTTGTTTTCGCTTATAATCTCATTGATCGTGTATTTCGCATTCTCCGCTACGGACGTCTGAGATGAACGGTACGTAATCAACGCTTTCCATAAAGCCCATCCGCGCGCTCTGTCAACAGTTCCTGCATCAAGTCCCTGCAGAAAATACTTTCTGCTTTGACCATCAAAAAAAGTCCAGGCCATTGCATAATCACAGGCCGGATCACCAATCCCCATAATTCCAAAATCAATGATGCCGCAAAGTCTGCCATCTTCCACCAGAAGATTTCCCGGAGCAATATCGCCATGCAGCCACACCGGCGGTTTTTCCCATTTTGTCGAAACTGCATTTTCCCAAATCCTCCGGATTTTATACGTAGGCAAAATATCGGACAATTTCTGCAGCGCAGTCATTACCTGTTCGTTATAAACAGATAGGTGAGCACCTCTGAAAAAATTATGCTCGCCTGCCAGCGGTGCGCCTTTCGTATCAATACTTTGCAGCTCTTTTAGAAAATCCGCCAGTGCAGCGGCAAATTGGTTAATGTCGAGAATATTATTTTTATGTAACGTTTCGCCCGGAATATATTTATTGACCGACCACGGAAACGGATAAAGCCCGTCAGCCTTTCCCTGTGCAACAGGAGAGGAAATCGGCAAAGACAGCCTCCCGGCTAACACAGGAAGCCATTTCATCTCTTTTTCAACCTGTGGAACATATTCTTCTCCACTTGGCAGGCGCACAGTCATTTCCTCTCCCAGGTGAAAAGTTCTGTTATCGTGGCCGCTGTGTTCCACTGGTTCAATTTGCAGATTCGCCCATTGTGGAAACTGTTCTTTTATAAGACGGCTGATCAGCAACTTTTTTTTAAATCTATGATACGACGGTATGTGGCAGTGAATTTACGACGGACGTTAAAACCTTCAGACGGTAATATCCTTCCTGCAATACTGCTGGTAAGCCACAGCAATGCCAATTGCCCCAAATACCAGTCCCACAACTACCAAACCGCCGTCCAGGCATCCGTCCGCCACGATATCCGCTCCCTCACAATAGCCAAAGGGTGTGATATATTTCAAAAATTCCGCCGACTCCGTAATGTTGGCTACCAGATTGAGGAAATACATCATCGCCGCGATCCCCAGTCCTGCGCCCGCGCTGCCTTTTCTCATAAAGGCGGAGATGCCGAAGCAGATTCCCGCCAGCTCTGACTGCAGCAGGAAATAGGCCAGATGAAACAAATTCAGTTCTTTCCAGGGAATCTCCTCCCCCACCATCGCAATGGAACCAACGGAAATCACATAGACGATCACATTCATGGCAACAATCTGTACGAAGACTGCCATCAACTTTCCTGTCACGATCCGTCTGCGGCTGACGGGATGGGTCAGCAGAAATTCCGCCGTCCGGTCCTTCTCCTCCTTGCTGAGCATCCCCGCCGCGCACAGCGATGCAAAGAATGCCCCGCCCAGTCCCAGCACATTGCCGCACTCAACCGCATAGAATCCGATCAGCGTTCCGAAATTCAGTCTGTCCATGCCGAATGCTTCCGTAAACGATCCCATCGAAGCGAACACATCATTGACTCCTTCCATCTGCCCTTTCATCTCCGGAAAAAGAAAAATGCAGATTACCAGAAGGGCGCCGACAGCCGCCGTCCAGATCGTCAAAGAGAGCCTGCCCTGCCGCAGTTCATGTTTTATCAGTGTCATAATATTTTACCATTCCTTTCCTTTGAGCCGTAATTTGATTCGTCTCCGATAACTTTACTTCTCATAATAATGCATAAAAATCTCTTCCAGATCCGGCTCCGATACGGACAGATCCGAGACGTCTCCTGCCGCCAGCATCCGCAGCAGCGCTTTCATATCACCGCTGTAGAGAAAACTGATTACCCCTTCTGACTCCTTCCTGTCACGTACACCCGGTAAGCCCTCAAGCTCCACACTGCCGTGAACCGTCACCCGTCTGGCATTGCTCTGAGAAAGCGCCTCCACACTGTCGCATACAAGGATCCTTCCCTCCCGGATAATGGCTGCACGGCTGCAATTATGCTGTATCTCGGATAAGATATGGCTGGACAGGAACACCGTCGTCCCTTTCTCATGCCGCTCCCGCAGGATCTCGAAAAATGCTTTCTGCATCAGCGGATCAAGGCCGCTGGTCGGCTCGTCCAGGACCAGCAGCTTCGGATCATGCTGCAGGGCACAGACAATCGCCACCTTCTTCCGGTTGCCGAAGGAAAGCTCATCCACCTTCCGCGACGTATCCAGCTGCAGCCGTTCACAGAGACTGACCGCAGCCTTCCGGCAGTCCTTTTTGCGCAGATCGGCAGATAACTTCAAAACCTCCCGTACCCGCATACCAGGATGGAACATAGCCTCGGAAGGCAGATAACCGGTTTCGGCCAGAATCTTTTCTTTCTCCTTCACAATATCGAACCCCAGCACGGCCGCCTGTCCACCCGTAGGGCTGATCAGTCCCAGCAATGTTCGGATCGTCGTGGACTTTCCGGCGCCGTTGGGCCCGATAAAGCCGAAGAATTCTCCTTCTTCGACTGTCAGGCTGATCTGCTCGATGCCCCGGGCCTTTCCATAATGTTTCGTCAAATTCTCTGTCTTGATTGCTTCCATAATTTTCTCCGTTTCTATGCCGTTTTGCTCATTTATCTTTTCCGTTTCATGATTTACTGCTTCCGCAGATAGATGCTCTTCCAGAATTCCAGCAGCTTTGCAAAATCCCTGTGCATCTGTTCGATATCCGCATCCCCGCGCTGCATCATCTCCCAGAGATACCCTTCCGATGCCCAATACATCTCCCGGTACATCATGGAGATGTCAAGCCCCGGGATAAACTGTTCCGGGTCAAAATTGATCCGCGCCTCATCAGCCTTCAAGTTGAAATATCTGTGATAACTCTCCTGCACGGCAGCATTGATCTCCGGATCCTTCTCATAGAAAGCCCTGAGCGCAAAATTTGCCACATCCGGATACATGCGGACGATCTCCAGCTTCGCCGCTATGCCCCGCTCCATACTCTCAAACAGGTCCTTATGACTGTAACAGTCGTATCTGGTCAGATATTCGATGGTCAGTCTGGCACAGTTGTCCCACAGAAACAGATATAACTCCTTTTTGTTATAAAAATAATGAAACAATAAGGACTTACTGATCCCGGCATCCTGTGCGATCTCACTCATGGGACTGTTCTTATAAGAATTCTGGGAGAACACACGATAGCCGGCGTTAAGTATGGCCTTCTGTTTCTCTTTTGGCAGGGAAAAAAACCTTTCATTCATGGCCTCACCTCCGTTAACCGCTTCGGTCTACTATAGGATAAAGCCATTGACCGATTTTGAGAAGCCCCCATTTACACAATCTCAGCATCCCTCAGCATTTTTCCGTAAGCCACACACGCTTCTCCACTGCCCGTATAAAGGACCTGCGTCTGCCCCGCCTGCATCCGTCATCACCTTTTTTCAGATCTTTCCTGATCTCTTCCGCGATCTGATACCGCTCTGACGGCTCCTCCATAATACATCTGCGGATCACCCTCTCCACTCCGTCTCCCAAAAGCGGCTGATAATTCCTGACCGGCAGCAACGTATACGGCGGTCGTGCCGGATCCGAACCAGTAACCATATAGTACAGCACCCTGCCGAAAGCATAAATGTCGCTCCGTTCGTCTGCCCGCACCCCTTTTCCGTTCCTTCCGAACTGCTCCGGCGCACCATACCCGGGCGTGACCGCCATCCGCCCCGTTTTCTCTCCAAACTTCTGCCGGTACGCCGCCCCAAAGTCGATCAGCCGCAGATTGCCGTCCGGACAGACTATTACATTATGCGGCTTTAGATCACAATAAATAACAGGTGGTTTTCTTGTGTGTAGATAACACAGGATATCTAACAACTGTAATCCCCATGCCCTGGCCTGCTTTTCTCCCACATAACCGTTTTTGCCAATGTATTCCTGCAGCGTGACTCCCCGTATATATTCCATCACCAGATACCACGCCTCTTCCCACAGCAGTTCATAGATGACCGGCAGCATCGGGTGGCCAAGCTGCCTGAGCATATCCGCTTCCCTCAGTATCCTGTTCTCTTCCTTTGCCCCCTCTTCCTGTCTCCCGACCAGCTTGATCGCCACCTCTCTGTGCAGATCCTCATCCCGGGCCAGATACACGCTACCCTCGCCGCCCTGCCCGATACCCTTTAGTATGATGTATTTTCCGATACATTTTTTCTCTGTCATAGAATGCCCTTTCCTCCTTCCGCACTGGAAACCGCTTTATAATGATCCGCCGGTCTATTTGTCATTTGCCAGAACATAAACGGCCGACATATTGTCCTTTTCCCCGCGTTTCATACACGCCTCCCCGATTTCCTGCAGTCTGCGGGTAATCTGCTCTTCCTCCAAAAGCTGCCACGGCCGCAGGACTTCCGACAATTCCTGATTTGTGACACAATGGCGGAAACCGTCGCTGCACAGCAGCAGCGCCTGACCGTTCCCGATTCGCCCCATACAAAAGTCCGGACGCTCGTACCCAAAGCTGCCGACACATTTTGTCAGCACATGCTTCCCTCTGGCATGATCCTTTGTCAGACAGACAGCCTCCGCCGTCTTTGCCCTCTCCCGTCCGCGCCTGCCGGTACCGCTCATCCGGTATATCCTGCTGTCCCCCAGATGCCAGATCAGATAAACCTTTTCCCAGAGAACCAGCAGCGTCATCGTCGTACCCAGGCTGAGTTTCTCCCTGCTGCCGTATTGCTGCAGCTGCTCCTGCATATGATATACCAGCCGGTCAAGCGATCTTCGTATCACCCAGTACGGCTTTCTCTTCTGTATGGCATGCAGCAATGACTCGTAAAACCATTCCTGCAGCCGCCTTGTCACATAAGCGCTGGCCACCTCTCCCTGCGCCAGCCCGCCCATGCCGTCACAGACCGCTGCCATCATCACTCTGCCGCGGGCAGTCAACACCTGCAGCAATATGACCGCATCCTGATTGCTCTTCGCCGTACTGCCGCGCTCCCAATATACACCTGCCAGATACTTCATCCGCTTGCCACCCCTTTTTTTCCGCGCAGACAGACACAGGGCCTAACCGCCTGTCACTGCCGCTGCTGTTATGTTTCTTCATGATCACCCCAGGAAATCTTGCGGGAATCCCGCTGAATCATTCTGTCCATCTCTGTATCTCTGATCAAGATCCGAAGGAGATGAATTATTCTACATTCTTCGTTCATTATAGCACTGAACGGATGGTATTTCAATTTCTTTTTTTGCCGTCGGCGGCCTGCCAGGATCTGCCCCTGGAATCTCCGACCGGGATCCGACCGGGGCAGACCTTTTTGGCTTCCGATGCCCGGAAACTGTCGCAGGATACTCTGTCCGGACAATTTCCTACTTCATCAGCCGCATAATATCATTGTACATAATAAATACCATCAGCACCATCAGCACGACCAGCCCCGCGAAGTGCACCATGCCTTCCTTCTCCGGGGATACCGGCTTGCCGCGTACCACTTCCACAAGCATGAACAGCAGCCTGCCCCCGTCCAGCGCCGGAAGCGGCAGCAGATTCAGGATCCCCAGATTCACGGACAGCAATACCACGATCTCCAGCATCGTCAGTATCGCCGAGGCCATCCCGTAATTCTCCTCCGCATGTTCATAACTCTCACCCACAAACTGGGCAATGCCGATCGGGCCGGACACATCATCTTTCGTAACCCTGCCCCGCAGCAGCATCCCCAGACTCTTATAGGTGGTCTTCACATAATACTCCACCTCATAGAAGCCATATTGGAACACCTGCAGCGGATTACACTTCAAATATTCTCCGGCGCCGACAAGGCCCATGTAATAACGCCCCGCCTGCTCATCATACCGCGGCTGTAAACTGGCTACGCCCTTCTCACCGTCCCGCTCATAGTGAACCTCCATCGCCTCTCCCTGGTTCAAAGAAGAGAGCACCGTGATCTCCCGGTAAAAATGAATCTTCTCATGATTGATCTGTGTGATTCTGTCTCCCGGCTGCAGCCCGGCCTCTTCGGCCGCCGAATCTTCGGACACCTGTCCGATCACCGGAAGATCAACACCGGAAAATGCCGTCAGCACCACCGCCACCACAAACGCCAGTATAAAATTGAAAAAAGGCCCCGCAAACACAGTGGCGATCCGTCTCCACACCCCCGCTTCCGGAAAGGCAATTCCCTGTGCATCCAGATCAACTCTCCCGTATCTTTGATCCGTCGTCTCCGAAGGCAGAGGCAGCGGTGCTTCCACGCCCGCTCTGCGGTGCATTCCTCCTGCTTCCTCCTTCTCTTCCCGATCCATGCCGTCCTCTCCATCGAACATACAGGCTCCGCCTATGGGCAGCAGTTTCAGGGAATATTTGACGCCGCCCTTGATGAAGGAAAAAAGCGTCGGCCCCATGCCTACCGAGAACTCCACCACACGGATCCCGTTCCTTCTGCCGATCAAAAAATGCCCCAGTTCATGGGAAATTACTACAATACTGAAAATAATAATGAATAAAATAATTGTCCTGATCAAATGATTACTCTCCAAACTTTTCCTTAATATATTCGTAGGTAGACGCTTCCGTCTCCAAAATCTGTTCCACCGTCGGATCTGCGATCACCTTATGCTGCTCCATGGAACTTTCGATCAGTTCCGGAATCTGCAGAAAAGTGATCTTCTTCTGCAGGAATAATGCCACTGCCTTTTCATTCGCCGCGTTAAATACGGTGGGCAGTGTTCCGCCCGCCTCTGCCGCCCGATACGCCAGAGCCAGTCCGCGGAAGGTCTCCGTATCCGGCTTCTCGAAAGTAAGCTGTCCCAGCTTGAAGAAATCTACCATGCCGCTGTCCATAGGCCTTCTGTCCGGATAGAAGAGCGCGTACTGGATCGGCAGCTTCATATCCGGCACGCCCAGCTGCGCCATGATCCCGCCGTCCACATACTCCACCGCAGAATGCAGGATACTCTGCGGATGCACCACCACCTGAATCTGGTCCAGCTCCACATCAAACAGCCACTTCGCCTCCATCACTTCCAGCCCTTTATTGACAAGCGACGCGGAATCTATCGTAACCTTTTTGCCCATGGACCAGTTGGGATGCTTCAAAGCGTCTTCTACGGTCATTGCCGCAAGCTCCTGCCTCGTCTTTCCGCGAAAAGGACCGCCGGAAGCCGTCAGCAGTATCTTACTGACACGGTTTCGGTTCTCCCCGTGCATAGACTGGAAGATCGCGCTGTGTTCACTGTCCACCGGCAGGATGGACACACCCATTTTGGCCGCAAGGGGCATGATGATATGTCCGGCCGTCACCAGCGTCTCCTTATTAGCCAGTGCGATCGTCTTGCGATGCTCTATGGCTGCAATGGTCGGCCTGATACCAATCATGCCCACGATCGCCGTCACTAATACATCTGCCGCCTCACAAACCGCCACCTCCAGCAGGCCGTCCATCCCGCACGCCACGCGTACCGGCAGATCAGAGAGCCGCTCCCGCAGATCCTGCGCAGCGTCCTGCGTCCACATCGCCGCCAGCGCAGGCTTAAACTCCCGCACCTGCTTTTCCATCAGGTCTACATTCATGCCCGCCGCCAGCGCCGCCACCTGTAAGTCATCCTCTTTCCTGACGATCTCCAGTGTCTGCGTTCCGATTGAGCCTGTTGACCCTAATATTGCTATCTTCTTCATTTGTCTTCCTTTCCTGTACACCCGGACGCCCTTTTGACATTCCCCGCTTCTTTCCTATGCGATCAGCATAAGTCCGATAAAAACAAGAGGCGCCGCGATAATGACACTGTCAAACCGGTCCATGATCCCGCCATGTCCCGGAATCAGCTTACCATAATCCTTGATATCATGATCTCTTTTGATCGCAGACGCCGCCAGATCCCCGATCATGGACACCACCGCGCCCGCTGCACCCAGCGCCGCCACCAGCAGCAGCGACAAAGAGGCCTGCGAATACCTGTTTACCGCAAAATGCGTATAGAGCACGAACAAAAGCGCCGCACCCACAATACCGCCCACTGCGCCTTCCACCGATTTCTTGGGGCTCAGCTTCGGCGTCATCTTATGCTTACCGAACAGCACTCCCACCGCATAGGCACAGGTATCGCTCCCCCAGGAACACAGAAAAACAAACCACACCAGATACTTCCCATGCGCAAATCCTTCTCTGGTCAGATAAATAAAGGAGAGCATCACCGGCCCGTACAGCCAGGAAAACATCGACGCCATGATCTGCTGCGCCTTATACCGGGGAAAAGTGAACACATACGTAAAAAGAAACACGATCATGGTAAGCACCACCGCGATCACAATGACCGGATACACCTTTGCCAGTACATCCGCCTGCTCCCCGTCGACATACAGTGTCATAAAAAGAAGGCCGTAATACACAACCGTCATGACCATGCCCACAGCTTCCGGCGCATTCCCTTCCGTATGCACGCCGCATGCCCGGATCAGTTCCCTGTAGGCGATGAGAGATACCAGACACAAGACCGCAGCCAGAATGCCGTCCCCGGCCATGATCGTTGCCAACGCGATGATCACCAGCAGAACACCGCTCAACAATCTAGTACGAAACATATTACCGCCCCTTCCTATTCATCCTTGACCAGACCATACCGTCTGTCTCTCTTATTATATGCGATGATCGCTTTCTCTAATTCCTCCCGGGAAAAATCCGGCCACGCGACCGGCGTAAAATACAGCTCCGTATAGGCGAGCTGCCACAGCAGGAAATTCGAGATCCGCTGTTCATTACACGTCCTGATCAGCAGATCCGGCTCCGGCAGGCCGACGGTATCCAGCGCACCGCTTAGCCGCTCCTCCGTAATGTCCTCTACGGACAGCTGTCCTTTCACTACCTCCTGCGCCAGAGTGCGGACCGCACGCACGATCTCGTCCCTGCCGCCGTAATTAATGGCAATCTGGAAATGCAGCCCCGTATTATCCTTCGTCGCCTCCTCCAGCTGATCCATACGCTTTCTGATATCCTCATCCAGCCTCGTCTTATCTCCGATTATACGCACACACATGTTATTTTTGGCCGCAGTTTTCAGACAGGTCTTCATATAATTGCGCAAAAGCCCCATCAGGGCATCTACCTCGTCACGAGGCCTGCTCCAGTTTTCCGTGCTGAACGCATAGACCGTCAGATACTGTATCCCCATCCGGTAAGCTTCCTCACAGATCACCTCCACCGTCTTTGCCCCCTGTACGTGTCCGTAGTTTCTGGGCATCCCCTTTTGCTTTGCCCATCTGCCGTTTCCGTCCAGAATGATCGCCACATGATTCGGAATCTTCATATCTTCTTCCATGATAATCCTCCTGATCTTTCAGTCACATTAGGAAAAGGGACAACAGAATATACATCACATATATTCTGTAAGCCCCTCTCTATACGCTTCCCGTAATAAAAACACTGCTGCCAGTTACTATACAGTAAGTATCTCTTTAGACTTTTCTTCTACCAGCTTATCTATGTTCTTGATAAACTTGTCCGTCATTTTCTGTAATTTCTCTTCCAGTTCCTTGATCTCATCCTCTGAGACTTCCGTCTTCGCCAGCTTCTTGAAAGCATCGTTGCCGTCGCGTCTCGTGTTACGGATCGCAACCTTGCCCTCCTCGCCGCGCTTCTTGACATCCTTGACCAGATCCTTACGGCGCTCCTCAGTCAGCTCAGGAAATACAAGCCTGATCACCACACCGTCGTTCGTCGGATTAATTCCGATATCAGAAGTCATGATTGCCTTCTCGATCACCTTGATCAGACTCTTCTCCCAGGGAGCGATCTGAATGATCCTTGGCTCCGGAACCGTCACATTACTCACCTGCTGAATCGGTGTGGGTGTCCCGTAATAATCTACCCTGACTTTATCGAGAACATGCGGATTCGCACGACCCGCACGAATCGTAGCCAGATCACCCTCCAGGAAATCATATGATTTCTGCATCTTCTCCTCATAGGGCTTTAGTCTCTCATCCATACTGTAATCCTCCAATTAACAATCTTCACCTTTTACTTTGACACGGTCACCTTCGTACCGTTGAACTTCCCCTTCACGGTATTTACAATACTGTTCTCTTCATTTAATGCAAAAACCCACATCGGCATTTTGTTCTCTCTTGCCATGATAGAAGCCGTCATATCCACTACCTGCAGGTTCTTCTCTATGACTTCGTCTATCGACACTTCCTCATACTTCCTGGCATTCGGATTACAGCGCGGATCACTGTCATAGACACCGTCAACTGCTTTCGCCAGCAGAATCACATCTGCATCCACTTCCACAGCACGCAGCACAACACCCGTGTCTGTTGAAAAATAAGGGTGACCCGTGCCGCCTGCAAAGAAGACTACCATGTTCTTGGAAAAATACTTATTCGCCCTGTCCTTCGAAAAAAGTTTGGTAAAAGAACCGCACTCAAAAGGCGTCAGGACATTGGTCATCATACCGACAGAACGGAAGATCTCCGACACATAGATACAATTCATGATCGTTGCAAGCATACCGATCTGATCCGCCTTCGTCCTGTCAATGCTGTCACTGGAACGTCCACGCCAGAAATTGCCGCCGCCGATCACGATACCGACCTGGATGCCTTCGTCCACCAGTTCCCTGACCTGCATGGCCACATCCCGTACCGTGGCCTCGTCAAAACCGGTCTTCTTATCACCCGCCAAAGCCTCACCACTCAATTTCAACAGTATACGCTGCATATGCTATTTTCTCCTGTCTTACTCTGTTTCCCAAGCTGCCGTAAGTTATTATTTTCTCTTCTTGAATTCCTCAAAGAACGTAGAAGGATTGATATCTGCGTAGCACTGGGAACACAGTCCTTCGATTACAGCTCCGTTATTGATCTGCACAGACTTGGACTTGATATTACCCATAACGATTGCTGTCGTATCCAGAATAACCGGGCCATGTACATCAATATCACCCTTCACCGCACCTGCGATCACCGCACTGGATGCCGAAATATTACCAATCACAACAGAACTCTGTCCGATCTTAACACTGCCGTCACTGTTCACTTCACCGGCGATCTTAGCGCCTTCCGCATAGATCTCTGCCGCCTTGGAATTACCCTGGATCGTTCCCGTAATGTTCAGCTTACCGTAAATATCAAGATTACCGTTCACTGTACCAATCAGTTCCATGGAGCCCTGGGATACAATATCACCTGTTATAGTCATTCCTTCTGTTACTACTGCTGTCTCATCTACTGCCACACGATTAGCCGTCTGCATATCCATAGTATCCTCTTCCTCCCCCTCTGTCTGAGATAACATAGCATCTGTCACATCCATTGTTTCCATCTCACTTTCCGTCACTGTCTCTTCTACGGCCTCTTCCACATCAGCCGGCTCTTCATACTCTTCTGCCGGAAGCATCTCTTCCGCATCAGATTCCAACACATCCTCTTCCACCGGCATCTCCGGTTCCTCTTCCTGTATAGCTGTCTCAGCCTGCTCTACCACGCCGAGTATATCCTCTTCCACCTGTTCCTCTGTAAACTCTTCTGTCTCTTCCGGCATCTCCTGCGGTGCCTCCACCTCATCCAGCCTGTCCAGCATACTGCTGATATCCAGAGAGCTGACCGTATCCTGTGCCTCTTCCGTCACCGGTGTCTCCTGTACAAACTCTTCTTCCGGTAACACCTGTTCTGTCTCCAGACCATCCGTCATAGCCGCATCCAGCGTCTCCTCCGGCATCAATTCATTGACAGCCTGAGACAAATCCTCCTTTAAATCTGAGAAAAACCCCATTCCCACATCCTCCATTCTTTAGTCATTACTTATATGATGAATCGGTTCCGTATCATCATTGATCGGAACGATCTTCGTATCTTCCATGGCCTGAATCGTCTCAATCAGTTCAGGCAGCGCCTCCACCGTGGATTTCTTCTCGGAAGCATCATGCATCAATATGATGGCCTCCTGAAACTTCTGCAGCTGCGATGTACTGTTCCTGACAATGTTGTCCGGACTGACATAGTCGCTCGAAGCATCTCCCGAAGAGACATTCCAGTCAAAATAAGAGATATCCTGTCCATCGAGATAGGCGATCAGATCATGCATGTCCACCTTACTCACCTGATTACTGCTCCCGCCCGGAAACCTGCAATAACGGCACCAGACGCCCGTAGTATCATACAGAAATTCCTGCAGCCTGCTCAGATCGTCACGGTAGCTCTCTACCGACTGATAGATCTCATTATACTTATGGCTGTAAGAGTGCATCGCCAGCGTATGCCCCTCCTCCACGATTCTCTTGTATAACGGCTTATATTCTTCTTCCTCTTTCCCGACCACAAAAAAAGTCGCCTTTACATCGTACTCTGCAAGTATATCCAGAATCCTGCCGGTGTTGCTGCTTGGCCCGTCGTCAAAGGT
>VSOD01000002.1 GCA_009774655.1 Lachnospiraceae bacterium | reverse complement strand
GATGTGGTCTTTACGGATATCAAGATGCCGATCATGGACGGGATTTCCATGATCAAGGCGGTGCAGGCGCGGGGTGGTGTGAAGACCAGATTTGTGATCATCAGCGCCTATGAAGAATTTGAGCTGGCCAGACAGGCCATATCGCTGGGCGTTGTGGAATATCTGGTGAAGCCGCTGACGCTGGAGGATGTGGAGGCGGTGTGGAAGCGTCTGCAGGAAGGGGAAACGGCCGCATTTTGCGGGGAAAAGGGTCAGACGGACTTAAAAAGCCAGTATCCGGATGCCCATCCGTTGATTTTAAAGGCATTGGATATTATTCAGTGCAGCTATGCTACGAAGCTATCCCAGAAGGATCTGGCGGAAAACCTGGGAATCAGCGCAGAATATTTCTCTTTCCTGTTCAGTCGGGATATCGGGGAGAACTATGCCAAATTCCTGCGTCGGTACCGTATCGAGAAAGCCAAGATTCTGATCTCCACGGACGCGGTGCCAAAAGATCAGATCCCCTACAGTGTAGGATTTTCCGATCCGAAATATTTCTACAGATGTTTCAAAGAAGAGACGGGTGTTAATATGACGGAATACAAAAAGACGAAGTGTTGAACACTTCGTCTTTTTGTATATTTAAAAATATAAAAGGCGAATGTAGTTCATCAATATGCACATATCATATTAAAAAAATCCACTTATCTTAAAACAATCCACTAATAATTTGCCCCTATCTAAAAAATGTCGGTTGTTGGAAATCTCCAAAAAAGTAAAATATATAGTATCCACAGAAGTTCAAAGGAAGCATGTGCATGCGCCCGGCGGCGGCAGATCTGCGGACAGAGAACGGGAGATGGTACAAATCTAAGAAGGAGGATGAAAGAGTAATGAAAAGAAAGATGGCGAAACTTGCGGCGGCGATGACGATGACAGCGATGGTTATGGGAACTTTGGCCGGCTGCGGCGGATCCGGTTCTTCGGGGACGGCGGGCACAGACAGTGCAGGCAGCGACACGACGGCGGAGAGTTCGGATGCAGCAACAAACGAGACAGAGGCGGAGATTCCGGCAACAGAGACACCGGAGGACGGAACCGCATCATCGGCGGAGGATATCGGGGCGCCAAACGGCGGTGATGAAGTCAGGGTATGGCATTATTTCGAGCATGAGGCAGCGGCTTTGAATGCGCTCTGCAAACAGTACAATGAAATGCAGTCGGATATTTATATTGTTCCAACCTTTATCTCCCGTGAAGAGCTGATGAAGCAGTATACCATCGGTGCGGTATCAGGAGAACTTCCGGATATCGGTATGGTAGATTCACCGGATATGGCCTCTTATATCTCGCTCGGTGTATTCGAGAATATCTCCGAGTATATTTCGGGATGGGAAGATCTGGATCAGTTCTACGATGGTCCGATGAGCAGTTGTATGGATTCGGAAGGAAATCTTTACGGACTGCCGAACAATTCTAACTGTCTGGCGATCCTGTGTAACATGGATATGTTAAAGGAGGCAGGTTTTGAGAATCCGCCGACCACATGGGCGGAGTTCAAGGAAGTCTGCGAAGCGACGTCCGATCCGGATAACGGTGTGTACGGTTTCGCAATGTGCTGTATCAGTAATGAGGAAGGAACCTTCCAGTTCATCCCGTGGCTGTACGGCTCAGGCGCAACGGTTGCAACGGTTGACAGCGCAGAGGGTGCATCCGCATTCGGATTTCTGGCTGATCTGGTGAATAATGGCTGGATGAGTAAGGAAGTCGTGAACTGGGGACAGGGCGATGCATTGAATGCATGGGTTGCAGGTAAGGCGGCAATGCTGCAGTCCGGTACATGGCAGATCGCAAATCTGGACGGCGATTTCAAGGATACGGTAACCTGGGAGTATAAGTATGCAGAGTTTCCGAAGAGTGACAATGGAACACAGGCAACCGTTATCGGTGGTGAGAATTTCGGTGTGTGCGCAGGCAGTGAGCATGTTGCAGAATGTGTTGAGTTCCTGAAATTTATGCAGACGGCGGAGAACAATGCAGAGTGGTGTGAAGTGGCAGGTAAACTTCCCGTCCGCGGTGATGCTGTTGGCCTGAAGGATTTCTGGACAGCAGATGAGAGATACAAGGTATTCAATGATTCCATGGAATTCTCGGTAGCAAGAGGACCTCACGAATCATGGCCGACCATCTCCGAGGCGCTTTACAAGGCGGAGCAGGCTGCGATCTTGGGCGAGAAGACACCGGAAGAAGCGGCGGCAGGCGCGGCGGAAGTGATCAATCCGATTCTGGAGAAAGTACCGCTTCCGGAATAAAATCACCAACTGAATCAGGGAAAAGATAATGTGGCTGATTCTTCAAGCTACGGGCGCTGTTTTAAAGTAATGAAGGGTGTATGAAACGATGAAGCTTTCCATGGCGGCCAAGAAGAGAAGAGAAGGGTATACTTTTATTCTTCCGGGCTTTATTTACATGATGATCGTATTGGGGTATCCGCTCATCTACAATGTGGTTCTGGCATTTCGGGATGTAAATGTCAAAACTTTTAAAGCGGGGACAGATGTATTTGTGGGCTTCGGCAATTTCGTCAAGCTGTTCCAGGATGAGACGTTTCTGCTGGTATTTAAGAATACGTTCGTGTTTACGATCGGCTGTCTGGTATTCCAGTTCACGATCGGTTTTATCTTTGCCATGTTTTTCTCCAGGAAGTTCACGCTGGCAGGGCCTGTTCGCGGCCTGATCCTGGTCGGGTACATGATGCCGATGTCGGTGACGGCTATGCTTGGTAAGAACATATTCGATGTGTCCAGCGGTCTGATCAATGACCTTTTCATGAAGATCGGTCTGATCAATGCGCCTGTGGAGTGGCTGCTGAATGGCAAAACGGCCATGGCGGCAGTGATCGCAGTCAACTGCTGGGTAGGGATTCCTTTTAACATGCTGCTGCTCACCTCCGGGCTGACGGGCATCTCGCAGGATGTATACGAGAGCGCGGAAGTGGACGGGGCCAATCCGTTCCAGCGGTTTATCTATATCACGCTGCCGCTGATGAAGTCTGCCATCGCGTCAGTGCTGATGCTGGGATTCATTTACACGTTCAAGGCTTTCGACCTGCAGTTTGTCATGACCAGCGGCGGACCGTTAAATGCGACGGATGTGCTTGGCACCTATTCCTATATGTTGTCATTTACACAGTATGAGTTCTCGCTGGGATCTGCGACGGCTATGGTGCTGTTCTGCTGTCTGTTTGTCATTGGCCTGTTCTATTTGAGAATGATTTCAAAGGAGGATGATTAGTATGGCTAAGAAAGAAAAAATGCTTGCTACGAAATCAGGAAGGAAAAATGTGATCAACTGTATTATTGCCCTGATCATTGCCGTTGTCTTCCTGTTTCCGATCTACTGGATTCTGGCGATGTCTTTTAAGACCGATGCGGAGTCCTTCGGAAAGATCGTGACCTATTATCCTCACGAATTTACGATAGATCCCTGGGTGAAGAACTTAAGCGACAGGGAGTTTCTCAATTCGCTGCGTAACAGTGCTGTGATCGCCGTATTGTCGATGGTGCTGTCGATGGTGTTCGGCGTGCCGGCAGCTTACGGTATGGGACGATACAAGGTGCCGGGACAGAAGACCTTCATGCTGACCTTTCTGGTTACCCAGATGCTGCCCGCGTCTTTGATGCTGACGCCGATGTATCTGATCTTTAATAAGCTGCATCTTCTGGGAACTTATCAGGGGCCGGCGCTGGCGATCGCGTCGGGTACGGTGCCTTTCATCGTGGTGACATTGCGGCCGTATTTCAAAAGCGTACCTACATCTCTCGATGACGCGGCAAGGATAGACGGATGCGGGGTGTTTCGGTCATTCTTCAAGATTATGATCCCGGCCATCAAAACGGGTATCATTACAGTAGTTGTCATTTCCTTCCTGAACGGGTGGAATGATCTGGCCTACTCCATGACGTTTAACGTGACGCCGGAGATGCGGCCGTTGACGGCGAACATCTATAAGTTCAAGAGTAAGTGGGGAACAAAGTGGAACTGTATCATGGCATATGGTGCGATCCTGGTACTGCCGGTCATTGTGCTGTTCGTGTTCCTGCAAAAGTATATTGTGGGCGGACTGACGGCCGGAGCGGTGAAGGAATAGTGGAAAATGTCTGCGTTTTGTCAAAGCGCAGCAGACGGCCGGATGAAGGATGGAGATTCGGCCGTCTGTTTCTTCTGTAAGGTCATGATTTCAGTAAAATATGTCAAGAAAGATAGGGAAATTATTCTGAAAAGTAAATATAATGGTAATCACAGGAGGCTGATAAGGAGGTAACAGTCTCAGAATGGAGGAAAAAAGATGGCTGATTTTGTAAAGAGAGAGGGCGAGGAAAACACAGGGGATTTTCGCTCGGACAACAAGTTCCTGCTGGGGTACTTTGAGGAGAAGGACGGTGCATTGTATTATCGGTATGATGCGGAACGGATGATCGTGGAACCGTGGGGTGACAACAGCCTGCGCGTGCGTGCATCCAAGATGCCAGAGATGCCGCAGGAGTTGTGGGCGCTTAACGGAAAACCGGAGAAGAACGAGGCAAAGGTGACGATCGGGGAATATTCGGCACAGATCGTGAACGGAAAGATCAGGGCGGTGGTCAATAATATCGGGAAGCTCACCTTTTATAATCAGAAGGATGAGGTGCTGCTGGAAGAATATGTGCGTAATCGCGAGGACATGTTTGCCGATACGTGCAGTTCGCTGGAGGTGGAGGCGAGAGAATTCAAGCCCATCATCGGCGGTGACTATCAGCTGACCATGCGGTTTGAGTCCAATCCGGAGGAGAAGCTCTACGGTATGGGGCAGTACCAGCAGAAGTTCCTGAATGTGAAAGGTGCGGAACTGGAACTGGCACATAGAAATTCTCAGGCCAGCGTGCCTTTTGCGCTGTCTTCTCTGGGATATGGTTTCCTGTGGAATAACCCGGCAATCGGGCGTGTGAGCTTCAACAAGAACATTACCACATGGGAAGTGCAGTCTACGAAGAAACTGGATTACTGGATCACGGCGGGCGATACGCCGGCGGAGATTGAGGAAGCCTATGCGGATGCTACGGGTAAGGTGCCGATGATGCCGGAATACGGCATGGGGTTCTGGCAGTGTAAGCTGCGTTATCAGACACAGGAAGAACTGTTGGAGGTGGCGCGGGAATACAAGAGAAGAGGTATTCCGGTGGATGTGATCGTGGTGGATTTCTTCCACTGGCCGAAGCAGGGTGACTGGCGTTTTGACGAGACCTACTGGCCGGATCCGGATGCCATGATCGCAGAGCTGAAGGAGATGGGCATCGAGCTGATGGTTTCCATCTGGCCGATGGTGGATTATAAGAGTGAGAATTTCGAGGAGATGAAGGCGAAGGGCCTGCTCACCAGGGTGGAAAAGGGTGTGCGGATCGACAATGTCTATATGGGGAATACCATTCAGTATGATCCGACCAATCCGGAGGCCAGAGAGTATGTCTGGAGCAAGGCGAAGAAGAACTATTATGACAAGGGCGTGAAAATCTTCTGGCTGGATGAGGCGGAGCCGGAATACAGTGTGTATGATTTTGAGAATTACCGTTATCATCTGGGGCCTAATGTGCAGATCGGCAATGTGTACCCGGTGATGTATGCGCAGACCTTTTTCGAGGGGATGCGGGCACAGGGCCAGGAAAACATCGTAAATCTTCTGCGGTGTGCATGGGCCGGCAGCCAGAAATACGGTGCGCTTGTCTGGTCGGGTGATATCCACTCTACGTTCCACAGCCTGCAGAATCAGTTTGCGGCCGGCCTGAATATGGGCATCGCCGGGATTCCCTGGTGGACCACTGACATCGGCGGTTTCTTTGGCGCCAATATTTACGATAAGGAGTTCCATGAGGTGCTGGTGCGCTGGTTTGAATATGGAACCTTCTGCCCGGTAATGCGTCTGCATGGAAACCGTATGCCGTATCAGCCGCAGTTCGGCACCACGGGCGGTGCAGAGTGCGTGTCGGGTGCGCCCAATGAGATCTGGTCTTACGGCGAGGAAGTCTATGAGATCTGTAAAAAGTATATTGAGATTCGCGAAGGTATGCGGCCTTATGTGCGCAGTCTGATGGAGGCGGCCCATGAAAAGGGAAGCCCGGTGATGCGCCCGCTGTTCTATGATTTCCCGGAAGATAAAGTGTGCTGGGATAATGAGACAGAGTACATGTTCGGGCCGGATGTACTGGTGGCGCCGGTGATGGAGAAGGGGCAGACGAAGAAGGAAGTCTATCTGCCGGCCGGTGCGAAATGGACCAATGTGTGGACGAAGGAGAGCTTTGAGGGCGGACAGACCGTGACGGTAGAGACACCGATCGAGCAGATCCCGCTGTTTACGAGAAATGATTTTGTATTGCATGTGTAAAATATGTTGACGGCTTTTGCTCCATGCATGGCATGGAGCGGCCGTTGTACGGACACGGAGGAGGAAATTATGTTAAAACAGGAAGGAAATAAACTTTACAGACGGCAGGATAAGGAACTGCTGCTGATCGAGCCATGGGGAAAGAACAGTCTGCGGGTTCGTGCGACACAGCGGCATGAATTTCTGCCGGACGGGAATGGTAACAGTGCGCTGCTGACGCCGTCGGCAGCGGAGGCAGAGATCGCCATAGACGGGAAACAGGCAACGATTACCAACGGGAAGATCACCTGTACGGTATCGGAGAACGGAGAACTGCAGTTTTGTAATCAGGACGGGGAAGTGTTATTGGAGGAATACAGCCGTGTCAGGGATACCCAGGCAGAAGGGCGCAACAGGTTCGCCAGTGCATTGGAGATCGTGCCGCGCACATTTAACCCCAGACAGAGCACGGATCATTATCGGCTGACCGTTCGTTTTGAGTCTAATGACGGTGAGAAGCTGTACGGTATGGGACAGTATCAGCAGCCGTTTCTGGATCTGAAAGGCTGCGTGATCGAACTGGCCCACAGGAATTCCCAGGCCAGTGTGCCTTTCGTCCTCTCTGACAGGGGATATGGCATGTTGTGGAACAATCCGGCCATCGGACATGCCACATTTGGTAAGAATGTGACGGAATGGGTGGCGGAATCGACAAAACAGATGGACTACTGGATCACGGCGGGCGATACGCCGGCCCAGATAGAGGAAGCCTATGCGGACGCTACGGGCAAGGTACCGATGATGCCGGAGTACGGGATGGGGTTCTGGCAGTGTAAGCTGCGTTATCAGACCCAGGATGAAATACTGGAAGTGGCGCGGGAATATAAGAGAAGAGGTCTGCCGATCGATGTGATCGTTGCCGACTATTTCCACTGGCCGCACCAGGGTGATTGGAAATTTGATGAAGATTACTGGCCGGATCCGGCGGCGATGGTTCGGGAACTGAAAGAGATGGGCATTGAGCTGATGGTTTCCATCTGGCCTACCGTGGATGCGGAGAGCGAGAATTATGAGGAGATGCGGGAGCTTGGCTATCTGACCCGCTCGGAGTATGGGAAAAGGATCGGACAGCTGGGAGAAGCATGTTTTATCGATGTGACCCATCCGGACGGCAGAAAATATGTCTGGGAGAAGATGAAGAAGAATTACTATGAAAAGGGCATCAAAATCTTCTGGCTGGATGAGGCGGAGCCTGAATTTACGGATTATGAGTTCGAGCATTATCGCTATTTCCTGGGAGCCGATATGGAAGTGGGCAATATTTATCCGAAGGAGTATGCACGGATGGCATACGAAGGAATGGAGGCCGAAGGACAGAAGAATATCCTGAATCTGCTGCGCTGTGCCTGGGCCGGCAGCCAGCGGTATGGCGCGCTGGTGTGGTCGGGCGATATTGATTCTTCGTTCCGTGCACTGCGTAATCAGTTGGCAGCAGGATTAAACATGGGACTTTCCGGGATTCCCTGGTGGACCACGGATATCGGCGGTTTTCATGGCGGCAATATTCATGATGACGCTTTTAAGGAGTGTTTTGTCAGATGGTTCGCTTTCGGTGCATTCTGTCCGGTAATGCGTCTGCACGGTTTTCGAGAGCCTTTTAAGGCACCTCTGGGGACGACGGGCGGCGGCAAACAGATCAGCGGTGCGGAGAATGAAGTGTGGAGCTACGGTGAAGAAGTCTATGAGATCTGTAAGAAGTATATGGAGCTGCGTGAGAGGATGCGTCCCTATGTGCGCAGTCTGATGGAAGCGGCTCATGAGAAGGGCACGCCGGTAATGCGTCCACTGTTCTATGATTTCCCGGATGATAAAAAGGCATGGGAGGTTGAGGACGAGTATATGTTCGGACCGGATGTGCTGGTGGCGCCGGTTCTGTATGAAGGTATCAGAGAGCGGGAGGTTTATCTGCCGGAAGGAAACTGGAGAAATATTAATGACGGCAGGGAATATACAGGAGGACAATCGATCACGGCGGCGGCTCCTTATGATGCGATTCCGGTATTTGTAAAGGCCGGAACACGGCCGGAGTTATAGAAGATGGAAGAGCCCCGCATGGCAGATGCGGGGCGGATTCCTGTAAAAGCAGGAGGCGGAGATGAAGAAGAAAAGCGGGAGAAATATATGGGGATTTGACGGCAGTTTTATGAGCTTTTGTGATAAGCTGTTTGATGTGATGATACTGGGGTTTCTGTGGATCTTATGCAGCCTTCCGCTGATCACTGTGGGCGCTTCCTGCACGGCTCTGTATTATGCCATCGTGAAATGTATCAAGAATCATGAAGGCTATGTGTCCAGAGCCTTTTTTCATTCCTTTCGGCAGAATCTGGTTCCGGCTACGATCCTGTGGGTTGTTTTTGCGGGAGTATCCTTTCTGATGCAGCTGAACATCGGTATCCTGATGGAGAAGACTGAGGGGTATGCAGGACTTTTCTTTATTGTGCTGTATGCGTTTGTGAGTGTGTATGCGGCAATTGCAGCCTGCTATGCTTTTCCGGCGTTGTCCAGGTATGATATGCCGGCCGGATGGATCCTGAAGATTTCCCTTTATATGGTCGGACGGTATTTCCTGACGAGTCTGATGCTGGTACTTATTTTGGTGTGTTTTGGCGCTTTTATCTGGAAGGTACCGCTTCTGATCCTTTTTGCACCGGGTCCGATGACATTTCTGATGTCAGAGTTTCTGGAGCGGGTGCTCGGGAAGCATGTACAGAAGTGATTTTAGCTTGTCTTGTCTGGGTTTATTTGGTATAATCTTGTTGATATCCGGCAGAAAGCTATGGTGTAGTACCTTATCTGTGGTTTTTAGAAGCCGGATGGGCGTATTGTATAGAATATTATAATAAAGGAGAGAGACGATGAAAGGAAATATTGTTGTTGGTCAGTCCGGCGGCCCCACAGCCGTAATCAATTCTTCTGTGGCAGGCGTTTACGCTGCTGCCAAGAAGCTGGGGGTTAAGAAGATTTATGGTATGGTTCATGGTATTGAGGGATTTTTAGAGGATAGAATGATCGATCTGGGCGAGTATCTGAACGACGAGACCGGGATTGAGCTGTTAAAGAGAACTCCTTCTGCATTCCTCGGTTCCTGCCGTTTTAAAATGCCGAAGATCGAAGGACATGAGGATGTATATGAGAAGGTATTCGAGATCATGGAGAAGCATGACATCGAGTGTCTGTTCTATGCCGGTGGTAATGATTCCATGGATACCGTTAAGATGTTGTCCGACTATGCGGCAGCACACAACAAGCCGCAGCGGTTCATGGGCGTTCCGAAGACCATTGATAACGATCTGCCGGTAACGGATCACTGCCCGGGTTACGGTTCCGCTGCGAAGTATATCGCAACTTCCGTAAAGGAGATCATCCGTGACAACGAGTCCTTCGGTGCGAAGAAGCCTACTGTATGTATCGTGGAGATCATGGGACGTAATGCAGGCTGGTTGACCGCAGCCGCAGCGCTGGCGAAGGGTGACGACTGCCAGGGATGTGATGCGATCTATCTGCCGGAGAGAGTATTCGATATCGACAAGTTTGTTGCAGATGTTAAAGAGCTGGCAGCTAACAAGTCTTCCGTTGTGATCGCGGTATCTGAGGGTGTCAAGGTTGCAGACGGCAGATATGTATGTGAGATCGGCAGAGAAGTGGCAGTGGATGCGTTCGGACACAAGCAGATGTCCGGTACGGCTGTTATGCTGGCAGATAAGATCGCTGCTGAGACAGGGCTTAAGACACGTGCGATTGAGTTCTCTACCTTACAGAGGGCAGCTACCCATCTTGCTTCCCTGACAGACATCAACGAGGCATTCCAGGTAGGTCACGACGCAGTTGTGGCGGCAGAGGAAGGCAAGACCGGCATGATGATCACACTGGACAGAAACGGTGACGATCCTTACCAGTGCGGCACAAGCGCATATGATATCCACGCGATCGCCAACGTAGAGAGAAACGTTCCCGACGAGTGGATCACAGAGGACGGCAAGGGACTGACAGAAGGCTATGAGAAATATGCAAGACCGCTGATCATGGGCGAGCTGCAGCCGTTGTTCGTGAATGGTCTGCCGAGACATCTGGTACGTAAATAATCAGGTGAAATAAGTTGTAAAAAGATATAAAGAACACATGTGGGTGAGAGTGGGCTGCTTATTTGGCATCCTGCACTCACCCGCTTTTTGTTTTTCTGTGTATGAAAAGGTTTTACCGGGATATTCTATTAGATAAATGCAGACAAAAATGCAACACTTGTATAAGAAGTGTTGCATTTTGACTTACATTATATATATCGGACCCGCGGCATAATAGTTTAGGGCATATTTTAAAAATAAGAAAAAATAGTTATAGCTGTACAGTTAAATAGACTCTGTCTTTGTCGTCCTGTTCAATGCAAAGGTATTGTTTGGTAACGCGGTAGGAGGAATGATTGTACAGTTCCATCAAAAGAGCAGGCTGCACGCCCTGTTTCCAGGCATGATAACCGAAAGTCTTGCGGAGAGAGTGGCAGCTTATGTGTTCCTCCAGTCCTGCATATTCAGCCGCTTCCTTGATGATGCGGAACGCCTGGGAACGGGAGAGATGGCCTGAGCCTTTTCTTCCATTCGGGAACAGATACCGGGTTTCTTCTCTATGGATTTCCTTTTCCCGTAAAATATACAAAGCATCTGAAACGCTGGCATTGACTGCCACACTTCGTTCTTTTCCGGTCTTCTGCTCCGTGATGCATATATGATCCTTGAAGCAGTTCTTTTTCTCGCTGAATACATCCCGCCACTGTAAACTTAAAAGGTCGCCGATTCTGAACGCTGTATTTAATCCTAATATGATCATGGCGTAATTTCGGCAGACAGGTTTGATGAACAGATAATACTCTTTAAATTTTTTCAGTTTTTCTTCACTCTTAATGGGGTACGTTGTGCTCATGATGATGCTCCTTTCTGTGAATTGATTTCTCCGGGTCTCCATTACTATACAACAGACTGCAGCAATGCAACACTTCTTATACAACTGTTGCATTGCAGATGGGTATATTTTTGCAGTAAGCGTTCGGACGGAGGTTCTGTTTTCCGAAGGATGCGTTCGAAAGTTGGCAGAAAGAGTGACGGTTTTGGAAAAAAGCAATTTGCGGGAGGTGTAAGAATGTTAAGACTGACGGTGAGCACGGAAGAATATCTGATGATAGGAGATGATATCAAGATTGTTTTTCTGGGCGGCAGCAAAAACCATACCCGCGTGATGCTGGACATTCCGAAGGACGTCAATGTGGTCCGCAGTAAGGTGATCGAGGCAAAAGCAGCCGATGCGGATGGAGAGGAGCCGCTTTCACATTACTATGCGGTGCCGGATCTTCCGGAGAAGTACCGGAAGAAAAAGAGCGGCAGCAGGCAGGCAGCCGGAAAAGATGTGAAAGCGGTATAGAGGCAAGTTGGTAATAATCCGGAACTATCCTGGGGGTTTCGGGTTTATTATAAAAAATCTGCATGAAAAGTATGTAAAAGTACAGAGTGCGGAGTGCGGGTTTGAAGGAAAGAATCCGCCGGATATTATCAAAATCAAATAAATGAAAATGCTGCAAATGGAATTGCGGCAGGAAACAACAAGGAGGTAAGTTATGGTAGTACAACACAACATTACAGCAATGAATTCCAACAGAATGCTGGGCCTTACGACAAAGGCGCAGGCGAAGTCAACGGAGAAGTTATCGTCCGGTTATAAGATCAACCGTGCAGCGGATGATGCAGCAGGCTTATCTATTTCCGAGAAGATGAGAAGACAGATCCGTGGACTGACACAGGCATCTGCAAACGCTCAGGATGGTATCTCCTGTGTGCAGACAGCAGAGGGTGCGCTGAATGAAGTGCAGGATATGCTGCAGAGAATGAATGAGCTGGCTGTAAAGGGTGAGAACGGTACATTGACGACCACAGACCGCAGCTATATTCAGGCTGAGGTTAAGCAGCTGATGAGCGAGATTGACCGCGTGCAGAGTACGACTACATTCAATGAGCAGAGTCTGTTGGATGGTTCTTTTACCAATAAGGGACTGCAGGTTGGCGCGGAGTCCGGTCAGCATATTTCTATTACGATCAAGAATATGAAGACCAATGAGTTGATCGCGAATGCGGCAGTGGATAAAGTGAAATTTGGAGTATCCAACACTGAGGCTGATGATACAAACAGTACGGATAACAAAAACTATGAAACTGGAGAACTGGATGCCGATGGTAAAGCGACGTTTGTTACAAATATGTTGTCCAAGTTTTATGAGTTTGATAAAAGCGATGTCAAGGATAAAGATACCTATGACGCGATTGATGGTGATCAGACGTATATCGACGGAGCAAATAATCAGGTAGTAAATAGTAAGTTGACAGATGCACCTACGGCAGCAGATTTTGCAGCTTTGAATGCATTTGCAAAGCATGCGATTAAAGATGTATCCCAGCAGCGCTCTGACCTTGGTGCAATCCAGAACAGACTGGAGCATACGATCAGTAACTTGGATAACATTGTAGAGAACACCACATCCGCAGAAGCACAGATCCGAGATACGGATATCGCGACAGAAATGGTTAGATATGCTAACAACAACATTTTGCAGCAGGCAGGCACATCCATGCTGTCGCAGGCGAACCAGAGCAATCAGCTGGCACTTTCTTTACTTGGCTGATGAGTCCTGTCTTAACGCTGTATTGGTTTAAGCAATAAAGGTTTAAGGAATAAAAATATTTTGTACAAAAAGAATGCTGTAAAAGGATTTACGGCAGTGTATAACAAGGAGGTAAGTTATGGTAGTACAACACAATATTACAGCAATGAATTCCAACAGAATGCTGGGCCTTACAACAAAGGCACAGGCGAAGTCAACGGAGAAACTCTCATCTGGTTATAAGATCAACCGTGCGGCAGACGACGCAGCAGGCTTATCCATTTCCGAAAAGATGAGAAGACAGATCCGTGGCCTGACGCAGGCATCTGCAAACGCTCAGGACGGTATCTCCTGCGTACAGACAGCAGAAGGTGCGCTGAATGAAGTGCAGGATATGCTGCAGAGAATGAATGAACTGGCTGTAAAGGGTGAGAACGGCACATTGACATCTACAGACCGCAGCTATATTCAGGCTGAGGTTAAGCAGCTGATGTCCGAAATTGATCGTGTGCAGAGCACGACCACATTCAATGAGCAGAGTCTGTTGAATGGATCTTTCTCTAACAAGGGTCTGCAGGTTGGCGCAGAGTCCGGTCAGCATATTGGTATCACGATCAAGAATATGAATACCAATGAGCTGATAGGAAATGCTATCCGCAAAGAAACAAAATTCGGTACGAATAATATCGAGACCGATGGTACGGATAAAACATATGGTTATAAGGAAAGTACTAAAGACGGTGATAACACCTTGACATCCAAGATGCTTGAGAAATTTTATTTCTTTAAGGAGGCAGATCTCATTGATACGACAGCTACTAATGATGCAGATGCGGCAGCTGCTCTTGATGAGACGAATAATCCTACGGCAGCCGATTTTGCAGCGCTTAATGCATTTGCCAAGAGTGCGATCAAGGATGTATCCGAGCAGCGTTCCGATCTTGGTGCAATCCAGAACAGACTTGAGCACACCATCAGCAACCTGGATAACATCGTGGAGAACACCACATCCGCTGAGGCACAGATTCGTGATACGGATATCGCGACCGAGATGGTTAGATATGCGAACAACAACATTTTACAGCAGGCTGGTACTTCCATGCTGTCGCAGGCAAATCAGAGCAACCAGCTGGCATTGTCCTTACTTGGCTGATGAATTTATGAAAAGTCAGGAGCTGGCTGCATAAGTACTGCATCAGCAGGAACATGACAGCACAAAAAGTTTATATGTTGTAGCGATGTATGATCAGAGACAGCCGCATTCCATTGAGGAGTGCGGCTGTTTGTAATGTGCAGTTATTTGATTTCTGATCTTGGTTCAGCTGTTTCGACATACTTTATGATTTCTATGATCTTTTCAGCTGACATTCCCTCGGCTTCTAATTTTTGAGTAAGATTAGCAACTTCACTACCTGTCATATTCTCACCGCTTTCATTATGGTTGTTTTAAGTACGTAATTAAGTATAGCATAATCAGTCATTATAGTCTATTCAATTATTGAGTTGAGGAAAATGATTCATCATATAAATTTTTCCATAAGTTTCTGAAAAGAGTGGTTTACAAAACCGCTCTTTTATTGTATGATGATTTCGGAAAACGATTTCCGGAAAACCTTTTCCGTAAAATGTACAGGAGTTCAGGCAGGATATGGGGAGGCATACGCATTAAGGCACAATCTCCGGAATGCACACCGTTTTCAGAATGGATGAAGCATGGTATCGATCAAAGATGTGGCGAAACATGCGGGCGTAGCGATTTCCACGGTATCCAAGGTGCTGAATGACTACCCGAATGTCAGCGAAGAGACGAAGAAAAAAGTAAATCAGGCAGTAAATGAATTGAATTTCGTGCCCAATTCGGTGGCGGCGGCATTGTCGTCGAAGCAGTCCGGGAGAGTGGCGATCCTTTTGAACTTAAGCAGCGCGTCGCAGGCGGTGGACGAGATCAATATGCAGTACATGTCGGGAACCATCGGGCGGGCCGTGGAATTGAATCTGGACGTCATCACCATATTTTATTCCATGTTGCAGAATAAGAATCTCGAAGAGGTGATACGCTATTTACAGGTGCAGAGTATCACGGGGCTTATCATCTTCGGGATGTCAAAGGAAGATAAGGTGCTGCATAAACTGATAGCAGCGCAGGTTTTTAAGATCGTGCTGGTGGATGCCCCGATGGTGAACGGGACGACTTCCTGTGTCTGGATCGATCAGGAGCAGGCCCAGTATGATGTGGCGAAGAAGACGGTGCTGGACAATCAGGGAAGGAGCATTCTCTATCTGGCGGGGAAGAAGAACGGTTATGTGACGGACGAAAGGCTTAAGGGGATCAGGCGGCTGGCCGGGGAGCTGGAACTGTCATTGCTTGTTCGTAACGGAGAGTTTTCCGAGCTGCAGGCGAGAAACCACACTTTTAAGTATGCAAAAAAGAAAGATGTGGTGGTATGCGCATCCGACCTGATGGCGATCGGGGCGATGAAGGCGCTGATCGAGATGGATATTTTCCGGCCGGTGTGTGGTTTTGACGGCATTATGCTGATGGGGTATGCGGGAAAGCAGATGAACACTGTGCGGCAGAACTTTAAGCGGATCGCGTCCGAGGCCGTGACGGAATTGAAGCGGCTGATCGACGGAGGCACAGGGCAGCAGATCGTGCTGGACTATGAGCTGGTCCGCATGAAGTATATGGATATCATATGCTGAAAATGCACGGAAGCCTGTCGGCGGGATACGGAATAGAGACGGAACATGGGGAAGTAATATCTTTTTAGATAATAATACAAATACATCAACAATGTAAAGAAACAGGAGGTATGATCATGGCACAGGCAAGTAACCTGACAAGAGACGTTTTGGTACTGAATCTGGAAAAGGAACTGGAGGCACAGACCAACGAAAGCTGTGGCAAGAATGTGGCGGAGTGCAGCAACACCGAGCTTTACTACAGTCTTTTGCAGCTGTCAAAGAAACTGATGGAGGTATCGGAGCGCATTGAGGGTCCGAAGAAGGTTTATTATATTTCCGCAGAGTTTCTGATCGGTAAGTTATTATCGAATAACCTGATCAATCTGGGAATTTATGATAAGCTGAATGATATTCTGGCAAAGAACGGCAAGAGCCTTTCCGAGATCGAGGAGGTTGAGCCGGAACCGTCGCTGGGTAACGGCGGTCTCGGACGTCTGGCAGCCTGCTTTCTGGATTCCATTGCCACACTGGGGCTTCCCGGGGAAGGAATCGGCCTGAACTATCATTTCGGTCTTTTTAAACAGGTGTTCAAGGACAGACTGCAGACAGCGCAGCCCAATGACTGGATCGAGGAGCAGTCCTGGCTGACGAAGACGGATACATCCTTCGAAGTGGCTTTTGGCGACAGGAAGGTGACTTCCAGGCTGTATGATATCGACGTGATCGGATATGACAATGGTGTCAATAAATTGAGGCTGTTCGACATTGAGAGCGTGGATGAGAGTATTGTTAAGGAAGGCATTGATTTTGACAAGGAAGACATCGAGAAGAACCTGACACTGTTCCTGTATCCTGATGATTCCGACGAGGCCGGCAATCTGCTGCGTATCTATCAGCAGTATTTTATGGTGAGCAATGCGGCGCAGCTTATTTTAAAAGAGATGAAGGAAAAGCAGTATGACCTGCGCAGACTGTATGACCATGCGGTGATCCAGATCAATGATACCCATCCGACGATGGTGATCCCGGAGCTGATCAGGATTCTTGTAAACGATAAAGCACTTACCATGGATGAGGCCATCGACGTGGTGAGCAGGACCTGTGCTTATACGAATCACACCATTCTGGCGGAAGCGCTGGAGAAATGGCCGCTCAAGTATCTGGAGAAGGTAGTGCCGCAGCTGGTGCCGATCATCAAGGAGCTGGATAAGCGGGTGGCGAAGCAGTATAAGGATCCCAAGGTGCAGATCATTGATAAGGATGACAGGGTGCACATGGCGCATATCGACATCCATTACGGTTTCTCGGTAAACGGCGTGGCGGCGATTCATACTGAAATCCTGAAAGATACCGAGCTGAATGCTTTTTATAAGATTTATCCGGAAAAGTTTAATAATAAGACCAACGGCATCACGTTCAGAAGATGGCTGCTGTCCTGTAACCATGAGCTGGCGACCTTCCTGTCCGAGACCATCGGCGACGGCTACAAGAAGGATGCGAACAAGCTGGAGCAGCTGCTGGACTTTAAGGACGACGAGGCAGTGTTAAACCGGATCGCAGAGATCAAAATGAACCGCAAGAAGGATCTGGCGGCTTATGTGAAGGAAGTGGAGGGCATTACGCTGAATCCGGATTCCATTTTTGACCTGCAGAGTAAGCGGATGCATGAGTATAAGCGGCAGCAGATGAACGCGCTTTATATCATACACAAATATCTGGAGATCAAGGCGGGTAAGAAGCCCGCAAGGCCGATGACTTTTATCTTCGGTGCAAAAGCGGCTCCGGCCTATATCATCGCGCAGGATATCATTCACCTGCTGCTGGTACTGCAGGAGATCGTCAACAACGATCCGGATGTGAGCCCGTACATGACGGTGCTGATGGTTGAGAATTACAACGTGGCGTATGCGGAGAAGATGATTCCGGCCTGCGATATTTCCGAGCAGATCTCCCTTGCTTCCAAGGAGGCATCCGGCACAGGCAATATGAAGTATATGCTGAACGGCGCGGTGACGCTGGGCACGTCAGACGGAGCGAATGTGGAGATCAACGACCTGGTGGGCGACGAGAATATCTATATCTTCGGCGAGAAGTCCGAGGCGGTCATCAAGCATTATGAGAAGGCGGATTATGTTTCTAAGGATTACTACAAGAAGAGCCCGGTGATCAAAGAGGCGGTTGACTTTATTGTCGGTAAGCAGGCGCTTAAGGCCGGCCACAAGGAGAATCTGGAGAGACTGTACAAGGAGCTGTTGAATAAGGACTGGTTTATGACGCTGCTGGATCTGGAGGATTACATCAAGGTGAAGGATCAGATGATGGCCGATTACGAGGATCAGGCGAAGTGGCGCAGAATGATGCTTGTCAACATCGCCAGGGCGGGATTCTTCTCTTCCGACAGAACAATCGAGGAGTATAACAGGGATATCTGGAAGTTGAGATAAGAATAGAGGTTATTTTGTAATGAGAAAGGGCAGGACATTTTTGCAGGATGTTCGGCCTTTTCTCATCCATAGCCTGTTTACATTTTTGCTGCTTTTTTACGGATAAACAGGCTTTTGCCGGAGTAAGAAGCAAACAGCAGAGGGGTAAAAATGATTTATATTATAGATAATATATTGAATTACTTCATATATCTTTTTATCATTCATTATGGATTCAGGTTAAACCCAAGAAAAAGCAGGCTTTTAATTGGCGCGTCGGTTTTGGCTATGTTGTCTGCCGGGGCCTGCAACATATATTTTGATACAAATTCCCCGTTTGTTTATATAGTTTGGAGTGTGCTTTCCATATGTTTATTTTTTGAAGATAGATTGTGGCATCTGTGCGCATTGAGCGCCGCCCTCATGTATTTCACGGGCATCATTGATACATTCAGCGTCATGCTGATACAGATTGTTTTAATAGGCGGAGGCCTTGGCGGCACGGATATAACATGGTGGATGGAACCTGCCTACCTGCTCTCGTTTTTGGTGTACCTTCTCGTATATCTGCGGCTTTTCAGGAAAAATGACATATACTTGTGCGATATAAAATTTAAGTATAAGTCTGCCCTTCTGGTACAGGGCAGTATTTTCCAGATGTTCTATAATTTTGTTTTTATTTTTTTTGACGAAAATCATGCAGTGTATAATCTGGATGCCTATGTGGTATTTGGCATCAGCATAGTGGGGGTCATATACTCCATTTTTCTTACGCTGGGTCTTGCCATTAAAAACATACTTTCAGACAGGCAGAACAGAGAACTGCAATCTTTGATGTATATGCAAAAACAGCAGTATGATTATCAATTACAGCAGTCGATAGCGGTGCGGTCTTTTAAGCATGACCTGATAAACCATGTGGGCGTTCTCAGAGAGCTGGCAAATCAGAATAAGACAGAAGAGGTCAAAGAGTACATAGATACAATCTGGAATATACAGGACGGGTTTGATTTAAAAATCCATACAGGAGACGGCCTGCTTGATGTAATTCTGAATTATTATTTATATTTGTCGGAAAAGGAAAATATAGATTTTGCAGTAACGGGAAAACTGACCGGGAAAACAGGATTTGAGATGTTTGATATCACAACCCTGATGGGAAATGTATTGCAGAATGCCCTGGAAGCAGCAGTACAAACAGCCAGTCCTAAAATCCGGGTTGAAATAATTGAACATAAAAAAGAAATTTTTATTGTTGTCGGCAATAGTGTGTCTGAAGAAATGAATATCCCAAAAGGGTTTCGCGGGACATCAAAAGCAGATAAGCCGAATCATGGATATGGTCTGAAAAATATTGCTGCAACGGTCCAAAAATATCATGGAGAGTATTATATGGAGTCTATGGTGGAAAATGGGGAGGCAATGTTTAAAATCGGTATTGCGATCCCAAAGGATATGATTCCGGAGGAGGACAGGGTATGAAAATAGGTATTGTGGAAGATGAGGCAGTATGGAGGAATAAGATAAAGGCATCTATTGAAAAATACTGCATGGATAAGAATATTTCTGCCCAGATAAAAGCGTATGATAACGAAAGGGATTTTATGAAGGATGCAGATACAGATTTATTGTTTCTGGATATTGAACTTGCTGAAGGGGAAGACGGATTCAGGATAGCTGAAAAATTGATGGATTCCGGAAATCAGTGCAGGATATGTTTTTTGACCTCACATGCAGAAATGGCCAGGCGAGGATACAGGGTTAATGCATTCAGATACATCGACAAAAAATATTTGGAAGAAATGGACGAGGCGCTTGATTCCTTCTTCAAAACCAGGATTCAGGATCGAACCATTTATTGTAAGGATACCGCGGGGATTCAGATTGGGATAAACTTAAGGGATCTGCTGCTTATTGAGACTACCGGAAGAAAATTAAGATATCTCATGCTAAACGGCAGAGAGTATATTTGTGAAGGGCGGATATCTGAAACGGCGCAAAGCCTGTCGCCATTTGGCTTTTTTTATGTACAGCGTTCGTATATTGTTAATTTAAAATATATTGAAACTGTAAACAGCCATGAGATTACGCTGTGTAACGGGTTAAAGATAACAATCGGCAGAGTCCGCAGCAAGGAGTTTAAGAAAGCGTTTTTCAAATGGAGAATGCTGTTTGGTGATTAATTTGTGTCGTTTGTGCAAAAAACGTGTCTTTTATGCCGACAGTGTGTCATTTTCTTCTCAGTGTGGTATAAAAACAGTAAACGTCATGATAGAAAAAAGCGCGGAAAAAGCGAAGAGACACAGCGCGGAAATGGAGAAAATGATTTATGAAAAGAATGAAAGTGGCACTGGTCACGATAATGTTTGCGTGTACACTTTCGGCATGCGGCCAGACAGAGGATTTTGGTAATTTGCAAATGAACATGGATGGCAGCACGAAAGAAATTGGCGATGTGCAAATGGATGTAGACGACAGCACGAAAGAAATTTATGAAGAAAAGCCGCAGGTGATATCCGGCGAAGCCGAAGCGGATGCACATGAGGAAGAATCCGGTGATTATGATGCAGGCGCCGAACTGGAACGTTTGACTGGGGAATATGAGTATTTATCGGATCATGGAACCGGTAAGTTAGCGATTGCAAAGACAGCTTATGGTTATGACATTTCTGATTATGAATCAGAATCTTCCTATCGCTTTTTGGCTGACCTGTCTAACGTAGAAACCATACAGGATAACAGAATATACTTGAAATATCCGGAGCAGGTACTTTCTGACGGCACGGCTGTTTTTGGCTATTATATTTTAGAATATGGCACAGATGAAATAAATGTGTATTATGGAACAGATTCATTCGATGAAGCGGCGTTTTTATATCATGCCGTAAAGAAAACAGTAAAGAAAAATGATGTAACAGCAGACGATCTGTTAGATTCATTTGTCAATGGTCTGGTAAGCGCGGTTGACTCTGCAGATTTGACATCGACGTTTTATATTACAGATTTGAATATGGATTCAGAAGAATGGGACGCATATTCTATCGGAGAGAAAGTCGATCTTGACAATGACGGAGAAAATGAACTGGTTATCAACGGTCCTTATGGCGGAATATATCTTGATGCACGAAATAATATGGTGTATGAATTTGCCGCAGGAGATGGCAATGCGGTTGTTCTTTCTTATACCTGTTACAATGGAGCTGTATGGATTATGTATAGCAACAGGTCGAGTGCAGGATTTGAATCTTACCATATGGAAAAATTTGAAGGAGCTGATAACCTGACAGCAGAGATGAATTTCGGCGAGGAACCTGCCGATTTCAATAATGCGGAGGCAGGCATGAAATATACATTGAATGATGCTGAAATTTCATATGATGAATATACAGAATTATGCAGCAAAATTTTTGCTGCTGAAGTAAATACAAACTGAAAGATAAGCCGTTATATAAGGTGTTGCCGGATATTCTATCCTCACTGCATCTGTTTACATTTTGTTGCTTTTTTACAGGCAGAATATGGTAAGGTATAGTAAGAGAAATTTTTAATGCCATGGACGGCACTATTATAGAGTAACAGACATCGCTTTTGGAATGGCATAACGATGTCTGTAGAATGATCTCACATGGACCGGCGGCAGTAGGTGCGTACGGTCAGGAAGAGAAACAGCGGAATCTCCAGCGCCGGGATGATGAGCAGCAGCCAGGGCGTCCACACCGAAAGCGGGCCGACTTTCAGAAATTCAAAATCTGTCAGGGCGTACAGCAGGGCATTGCTGCCGCCCAGTCCGCCGGAGGGAAGCAGTACCCGCAGATACGATCCCAGACTGCCGCCGATCAGCATATAGAAAAGGGACGGCAGGAGGGCGGAGGCGATGGCCAGACCGGTGGCTATCGTGGTGTTTTTGCAGGCTGCGGAGAGAAAGAGCACGAAACTGATACTGGAGAGCAGTGTTACAAAACCGCCCAGCATGACAAGATTCTGCATCTGCCCTATATTCAAGTCAAGCAGGCTGACTACCGAGAACAGGATCTGCATGGAGGTCTGCCGGCATTCCCAGCCGAACAGACTGTTGGAAATCAGTTGGAAGATGACCATGCAGGGAATAAAGGCAGCGATCCCGATGCTCAGGGCAGCGAGGATCTTGACCAGGGCAAGCCGCCTGCGGCCGTGTCTGGTGCTGCGCAGAATATCGTCTGCGCCGGTCTGGTATTCACAGCAAAAAAGCGGCGCGGTGATCATCACGCAAAGGAACATGAGCAGGAAGAGGCAGAACCCTTCGTATTCGGCCACATTGCTGCCGTAGCCGGGATAGTAGTAAAAAGGCGTTCTGACCTTTTCATACATCTGTACCGCTGTCTGCTGTGCCGCCGGATTGTTTTTCTGTTCCAGCTTCATCAAGTCGGCAATGTGGCTCCGGCAGCGGTCATAGAATGCCAGTGCGTCGTCGGCGGAGATGTCCGTATATTCCGGCGCCATGCCGCTTACCGGATCGGCCATGGCTTCCCTGAGTCTCATCATCAGCGGCCGCCAGGGATAGATTTCCTGTACTCGGAGGTTTAAGGGGAACTCCTCATTATAGAAATCATCGTAGATTTCCAGATTTTTGTGGTAAAAAGAGAGTCCCTGCGCCAGCTTTTCGGGCGTCACTTCTCCGGCGGAGGGGGCTTCCATCTGTTTTGTGAGGGCCAGGGCTTCCGGGCCTTTTATAACAATCTCTTTTCCGTTTTCTTCATAGGCATAGCGTTCGAAGGTGACCGGCACCCAGGCCATGAAAACCGACAGTGCCAGTGCCGCCGCCAGAAACAGAAGGGTGCTTCTGGTGCGCAGGATACGTTTTAATTCTTGTCTGTATAATTTCCACATAGTTTCCTCCATTTCTACGCTGCTTTTGGACTCAGTTTATTGAGTCTGCGCATAAAACGATGATCTTTTCTTTTTTGTTTTTTTGCCGTCTGTTTTCTTATGTTTCGGACGGCTATGGGAAGAATGCCTGCTTTTGGCATTCTTCCGGAGATGACGTCATCTCCTGGGAAACAGTTCCAGGTACAGGTCTTCCAGACGGGGCTCCTGCGGCCTTGCCTGCGGGACATCGTCCGGTGCTCCCAGATAACGCAGGGACACGCTGCCGTCGGCTTCGTTGCGCACGTTGACTACCTGTACCTTTTCTTCCAGTCGGCTTAAATCCCGGGGGTCGATCGAAGCCTCGAAGACCCTTCCTTCCATCTGGACGACCAGTTCCCGGGTGGAACCGGTCTGCAGGATGGCGCCGTTTTTCATAATGGCGTTGCGGGTTGCAATATATTCGATATCGGACACGATATGGGTGGAGATCAGCACGATCCTGTCGTGGGCGAACTCCGACAGCAGGTTGCGGAAGCGGACGCGTTCGCCGGGATCCAGCCCGCTGGTAGGTTCATCCAGCACAAGGAATTCCGGATCGTTCAGGAGCGCCTGACCGATACCTACCCGGCGTTTCATGCCGCCGGAGAGCTTGGTGATCCTTTTCTTCCGCACGTCTTCCAGTGACAGGCGGATTAACAGTTCGTCGATCTTTTGCCGGGTCTGTTGGTCCGTCAGGCCTTTCAGGGCGGCGATATATTCCAGATACTGCTGCACGGTGAATTCGGGGTAGAAGCCGAATTCCTGGGGGAGGTATCCGATCACGTCCCGGTAGGCGTCGCCGAGCTGGTCGATCGGGATGCCGTCGTAGCAGATGCGGCCCGCAGTGGGCTTCATGATGCCGCAGATCATGCGCATCAGGGTAGTCTTGCCGGAACCGTTGGCGCCGAGAAGTCCCCAGACGCCGGGGCCAAATTTCAGGCTGACGTCGTCTACGGCTGTCTTACTGTTTTGTCGGTCTTTGAATTGCTTTGATACATGTTCTAATGTGAGTTCCATAGATGCCTCCTTACAGGGTGTTGTTTATATTCTTCTTTGCAGATACAGGTGCATGTGCGCTGCGGAAAACGGCGTGGCTGTCTGTCTGCCGGGCGTGGCCTGGCCCGGGCAGTATGGGGACATGGGTCAGAGCATTTTCTCCGTATAGCTGACAAGCTGCAGTTTCCGATATTCACGGTGCAGGATGCCGAGACAGAAAAATGCGTACAGATACCAGAACCAGAGTCCGCCGTCCGGGCGGTAATCTTTGTACCATTTGATAACCTGCCATATCAGCAGCGTGGCGGCTGCACAGAGCAGCACTGCGCGCTGCTCAAAGGCAGAAGGAGCGCTGCGGATCCACAGCATCAGGCAGCTGGTGGCGGCAGTCAGGAACGGTATGATAAGATAGATAAATATGACCGAACCGGTCAAACCATCCTGCCATACGATAAATGCCAGAACGGACAGCATGGCAAGGTCCCCGATGCCGATAAAAATAAGCTGTGCCGACAGGCTTCCCAGGGTAGAGAAGCGGGTTGACTGTTCCAGTTCCATCATCCGATACCGGGAGGATCTTCGAAGGATCGGAATGGCGCTCAGCACTACGATACCGCTGCTCAGGCAGAGAAATTCCGGCAGCGGGGAAGCGATCTGGTTCAGGAGAGTTTCATGGTACAGACAAAAGAAAGCGGCGCAGAGCGCAGCCAGTACCAGGCCCTGGAAGAACCAGATCTTCCAGAAGGTAAAGGCAAGCTGCTTCCGGATCAGGGCACCGAAAGACAAAGATGCGCTGTGTTTTGCAAAAGCAGCGCTCAGGCCAAGGCCGGAGAGTTCTTTTGTGGTCTGCATAGAGGAATCATAGGCAAGATTCTTTTCGATGGCAAAAAAGGTGTTCCAGTCTTTTCTTTTTTTCATATTATCATAGGCCCTCCTGTATGTGAGTGGTAATAAGATGCGGGTAGCAGTGACATGGCAGTCATATGCTTTACAATGGCTTGTTTTGGCTGATTGCGTGCAGCGCAAAAAGGGGTGTGACAACGGTGTCAATTTGTATTGACTTATCAGGTCATTGCCCGGCGGGACGCGGCGTGGGGCAATTCGGAGTGGCACGGGTCTGGCATGTGCGTTCAGGTGTTTTTGAGAAACAATCGCAGCTTTTTTAAGGTTCGACTAAGGCGGGTCTGCACCGTGCGCAGCGGTAGTCCGGTGACGGCGGCAATCTCCCGCAGGGTCAGCTCCTGTCCGTAACGAAGCAGAACAAGCTCCCGCTGATCTTCCTGCAGACATGTGAAAGCCGCTGCAAGAAGCTGTCTGTCTTCGGCCGCCTGATAGCCGGATTCCGGCCGGCAGATAATGTAGTCCGGCTCTTCCGAAAGCGGCTCCGCGGACGGAAGACTGCGCTTTATGTCAATGCAGGCGTTGGCAGCGATCCGGTAGAGGAAGGCTTTAAAGTGTCCTCTGTGCTCATAGCGCCCGATAAAACGCACCAGCTTTAAGAAAGTTTCCTGGGCGGCATCCTGTGCGCTCTCCGAATCCGGCATGTGCCACAGGCAATAGCGCAGGATGGCAGGGTAATACAGTTCTATCAGTTCATCCAGACATTCCTGCCGGCCTTTTTGAATTTGTCTGATCAGTTCGTCTTCACGTGTCAAAGTGATATCCTGCCTTCCTGGTTATCTGTTATTTGTTTATTATAACGTGAGGAATGAGGGAAATGATTCAGGAAAAGCGTGTTTTTGGAATTGAAATCTGCTCTGATTAAGAGTAAAATAGATAAGAGATTTTAATGACGAAAGAGAGGATAGGATTCAACATGAAAAAGAGTCAAAACAAATGGATTTGTGCCGCGATCCCGGCGCTTTTACTCCATTGCAGTATCGGTACGGTGTACTGCTGGTCGATTTTCAGTCAGGAGATCGCAGATTACATCGGCTTCTCCAAAGGTGCGACGGAGTGGGCGTTCAGTTTCGCAATCTTCTTCCTGGGTATGTCGGCGGCATTCCTTGGAAATGTGGTGGAGAAAGATATTCACAAATCTTCCCTGATCGCCGCGATCTGTTTCGCGGCAGGTATGGCCGGAACAGGATTCTTTATCTATTACGGCGGCCACCAGCAGAGCCCTCTGGCGCTTATCGGTATCTACATATGCTATGGTTTTATCATGGGTGTCGGTCTGGGAACCGGTTATCTGTCTCCGGTCAAGACGCTTATGCTCTGGTTTGAAGACCGTAAAGGTCTTGCCACCGGTCTGGCTGTGGCAGGTTTCGGTGCGGCGAAGGCGATTGCCAGCCCGATCATGCAGGCGATGCTGGATAATCTGGGGGAAGGCGGCATCTACAAGATGTTCCTGATCCTGGCGGTGGTATATTTTATCATGATGTTCACGGGGCACATCTTATTGAAGAAACCGGAAGGCTGGCATGAGCCGCAGAAGAAGGAGAAGGGCCAGAGCATCATGGCTGTGATCAAGACCAGACCGATAGCCAACTATATCGGTATCTGGCTGATGTTCTACATCAATATTACCTGTGGCCTGGCGTTGATCTCACAGGAGAAGATGATCGTGAAATGTATCGGCCTGGCAGGCGCCGTGGGCGTGATCTCTACGGTTTCCGCGATCTTCAATGCAGGCGGTCGTCTCGGCTTCTCCGCATGGGCGGATACCATGAAGGACAGAAACACCATCTACAAGCTGATCTTCGTGCTTTCCATCATCTTTACCGGTCTGGTAATGCTGACGGGCGGTATCAAGAACGGACAGGGCAACATGCTTCTGGTGGTGCTTGTACTGGGACTGATCTTTGTAGTGAATGCGGGATACGGCGGCGGCTTCTCCAACGTGCCGACACTGCTTTCCGACCATTACGGCATGGGCAGCATCAGTGCGCTGCATGGTATTACACTGTCAGCCTGGGCGTTTGCAGGTCTTACGGGTAACCAGGTGGCGAACCTGATCGTGAACAGTACCGGAGAATTCATGCAGGATTCCCACGGCAACAGCATTAACCCGGTGGGCTATCAGAATGTGCTGTATCTGACGATCGTGCTCTATATCGTGGCGCTGCTGATCAGCCTGTTTATGGTACGTCCTTTGAATAAGGATGCGAAGAAGAAATAAGCATCGGCAGTCGGGCATAGAGGTCGGAAACAGAAGACGGATTTAGAAGGAAAGAGCAGACTTCAATAGTAGAATCATAATAAGGAAATACAGATCAAAATACAGGAAAGACCACTCCGGGGCTTCATGGTATATGAGGTCGGGGTGGTCTTTCCTGATTGTGAAGATTTCGTTGACCAAACAAAGATAAAGTATTATGATAGGAAAGAATCTGTTCGGGGAAACAGGTGAAAAGCCTGTACGAGCCCGTCGCCGTGAGACACGTGATAAACTGCAGATTTCGTTTGGGAGCCGGCTGCCTGTGGCGGTCCGGATCAGCTCTTGAAATGGAAAAGCGCGATAACGTCTGCCTGACCGGAAGCCACAATCCGGGACAAGTCATTGAAGCGATTCGAGAAGGCCGGCAGTCTGTTTGTGTCAAGTCGAAATATCCGGACAGAGACATTTTTCGTAACGGCAAAAAGGAGAGAAAAGCTGTTACGGCTTCTCTGGTATGACCGCGAGGGCCGGTCGGGAAGAGAAGAGAACGACCGGGAAGATTTTGACAGAGATCTTCGGGTAAAATAAAAACAAAGGAGACAAAGAATATGCAGATGAATCAAGGTAAAAAAGTATCGTCATTCATCCTTTGTATGGTGCTTATTGTGGCTATGGCACTTAGTACAGTTGGTTGTAATGGCAGCAAAGACAGTGGAGCAGCTTCCGGAGATGCGGGAGCACAGGCCGGTGCAGAGGTACAGCGGGAAGGCGGCGAACTGGGAGAGGGCAGCAAAGAATTTGCCCTTACCGTGACAGACAAGGACGGCAACGAGACTCAGTTTGAGATTCACACGGACAAGGAGACGGTGGGCGAGGCGCTGCAGGAGCTTAACCTGATCGACGGTGAAGAAGGAGAGTACGGCCTTTTTGTGAAAACAGTGAACGGTATTACCGCCGATTATGATGCGGACGGTGTATACTGGGCTTTCTATGTCAATGGCGAATATGCGGCTTCGGGGGTTGACGTTACGCAGATCACAGAGGGAGACAGCTATGCCCTCAAGGTGGAGTAAGATGCGAAAAAGCGGCATGCGGCTTACGACCCGGGAGATTGCGGTATTTGCCATGCTGGGTGCGGTAATGTATGCTTCCAAGATGCTGATGGAGGTGCTTCCGAATGTGCATCTTCTTGGCACCTTTGTGGTGGCCTTCACGGTGGTATACCGGAAAAAGGCGTTGTACCCGATTTACATTTATGTGATCTTAAACGGTATTTTCAGCGGATTTGCCACATGGTGGGTACCCTACCTGTATGTGTGGACAGTCCTGTGGGGCGCGGTCATGCTTCTGCCGCGGCATATGCCGAAGAAGGTGCGGCCGCTTGTCTATATGACGGTCTGTGCGGCGCATGGATTTCTGTTCGGGACGCTGTATGCCCCGGCGCAGGCGGTTTTGTTCGGGCTGAGTTTTCGGGGGATGATCGCGTGGATCGTGGCGGGACTGCCCTGGGATATGATCCATGGCGTGAGTAATTTCATGTGCGGTATGCTGATCGTGCCGGTCATAACGCTGCTTCGGTTTGCGGAAGGCCATGCGGAGATATCGTGAAGAATAGACAGATGAGAAAAAGGGCGGGGAAGAATAGCTTCTCCGTCTTTTGTTTGTCTTTTATTTTCCGGGGTATTTGTGTCAAAGGCTGACATGGGGGTGCAAGTGTGTTATAGTGTGAGGAGTACTGGATTTGCAGAATGGAAGGAGCGTTTTTCCTTAAAGGCGGTTTTCAGGACCATTGCCCGCAATGACCAGCTGGTGGGGATGTCGGCCACGGCGTTTTTGATGATCTTCTATCCGGCCATTTCCAGACGGCTGCACAGGAAAAAGCTGCTGGGGATCATGGCAGTGCTGGCGGTGTCCGGCTATGGGCTGATGCTTGTATCTCTGCCGGTCCCGGGAAACGGTATGGGGAAATTCGGACTGCTCACGGAGGAACAGAAGCTGGCGGAAATATCGGGTATTATTTTCGGAACTACGGGCGGAAAGTACGTCGGGGTGCAGGCAGGGCAGAGTACCGGGCTGCTGATCACGATGACGGTGGCTCCCTGTGTGTTGATGCTGCTTTCCTACTATTTATATAAGAAGAAATATAAGCTGGATGAAGAAGAGTACGACCGGATCTGCAGGGAGCTGGGGAAGGTTTGAAGCGGTTCGCAGATTTTTGTATACAGTGACAAATACGGGAAGGAAGTGGTTACGATATGGGGAAAAAGGAGAAAGAATACTGGCTGACTTATGACAGCACGATCGGGGAATTGTATGATAATCCGGTGGGACATGACGCGCTGGCGAGAGTGCTTTTGCAGCTGGGACTGCCGGAGCGGCTCATTACCAATCGGGCGGTGGCGAATCTGAAGCTGCGCACGCTGGCGAATCTGGCGTGCGGTAACGGATTGGGAAAGAAGCTGACCGGCGGACGGTTCGGGCTGGACTTTTTCGATGCGCTGCTGGAGCTGGTGGACGGTGAGAAGGAGGAACCGGCGGTTCCTGCAGGGAAGATTACGCCCAAATGGTGGAAAGAGGCGGTATTTTATCAGATCTACCCGCGCAGTTTCTGTGACAGCAACGGGGACGGCATCGGCGATCTGCAGGGCATCATCAGCCGGTTGGATTACCTGCAGGAGCTGGGCGTGGATGCGCTGTGGCTTTCGCCGATCTACGATTCGCCCAATGACGACAACGGTTATGATATCAGAGACTATGACAGGATCATGGAAGAATTTGGCACGATGGAGGATTTCGAGCGGCTTCTTGCGGAGGTGCACAGGCGGGGAATGCGGCTGATCATGGATCTGGTGGTGAACCACACTTCCGATGAGCACAGATGGTATCAGGAGGCGAAAAAGCCGGGTTCGCCGTATCGGGACTTTTATTTCTTCCGGCAGGATGACGGCCGCCATACGCCGCCCAACAACTGGACTTCCTTTTTCTCTGGGCCGGCCTGGAAGTATGAGGAGGCGTGTGACAGCTGGGCGCTGCACCTTTTTTCCGGAAAGCAGATGGACTTAAACTGGGACAATCCGCGGGTGCGGGAGGAAGTGACTGCGATGGTCAACCGCTGGCTGGACCGGGGCGTGGACGGCTTCCGCATGGATGTGATCAATTATATCTCGAAAAAGGAAGGACTGCCAGAGGGCGATGAGACCATCGGGGCTTTGATGGGGTATACAGGGATCGAGCATTATTATTACGGGCCGAAGCTGCATCAGTATCTGCGGGAGCTGCAGGAGAAGGCCTTTGCGCCGCACGGGGCATTTTCGGTGGGCGAGACGCCGGGACTGGGTATGAAGATGTGTCAGCTGGTGACGGGAGAAGAACGCCGGGAGCTGGATATGGTGTTTTCCTTTGACCATCTGGAGACGCCGGGTCATGTGCGGATGGAAGACTATGCCTATGATCTGAATTATTTCAGGGACTATATGATCGACTGGATGGAGCATTACGGCAGCAACTGCTGGATGTCCCTTTTTTATAACAACCATGACAATCCGCGTATGATCAGCAAGATCACGCGGGATGCTTCCCGGCACACGGCGCTTTCCAGGCTGCTGGCGGTGATGCAGTTTACGCTTAAGGGGACGCCTTTTATCTACCAGGGGGACGAGATGGGGCTGGCCAACTATGGCTTTACGTCCATGGAGCAGATCACGGATGTGGAGGCCCGGGGATATTATGACGAGCATGTAAAAAAGGAGCCGGCAGAAAAGGTATTTGCCACGATCCTGGCGGGAACCAGGGAACATGCCCGGGTGATGCTGCCCTGGAATGAGAAGCTGCCGGCCTGTCACGCGGGACTGCGGCAGGAGCCGAAGGAGGAGGTGCTTTCGGCTTACAGGAAGCTGCTGCGGCTGCGGCGGGAGGAGAAGGCCTTCGTCTACGGCGCGTTCCGGGTGCTTGACAGGCACAAAGACCGCTTCGTGTATGCCAGAAAACTGGGGGAGAGGGTTTATGTGGTGGACTGCAATCTGGGCGGGAAGCCCTGCCGGGCCTTTTCTATGAAAGGAAAATGGAAGCTGGTGTATGATACGGTACGGGCGGAAGAAAGAACGGTGAGGACATTGCAGGGATACGAGGCACGTATCCTGCGCCGGATTTGAGGGCGGCAGGTGCAGAAGCGCAGGACAGATGTCGTTGTTTGAGGGCGGCAGGTGCAGAAGCGCAGGACAGATGTCGTTGTTTGAGGGCGGCAGGTGCAGAAGCGCAGGACAGATGTCGTTGTTTGAGGGCGGCAGGTGTAAAGCACAGGCCGGGTGTCATCATGGCGGGATAAGATACGAAAGAAGGAGTAACATGTCGATTGATTATAAGAACAAAGGACTGACCCTGTTGAAAAAGGGACAAAGCGGAATTATCCACGCGGTGTTCAGCCGTTTCGGGCTGATCTTACTGATGCTTGTGGCGCAGGTTTTGATCCTGTTCAGTATCTTTGAATGGTTTCGAGGCATGATTCCGCATATTTTCGGCGGTACGGTGATATTGACCTCAGTGATCGTGGTGTATCTGTTGAACAACCGGATTAATCCTACGGCTAAGATTACGTGGCTGATCGTGATTCTGCTGCTGCCTGTATTCGGCGTGCTGCTGTTCGTTTATACGCAGAGTGACTTAGGACACCGGGTCTTAAAGGAGTGGACAGGCAAGGTGATCTCGGACACGAAGACATGTATCCGGCAGGATGAGTCTGTGGCGGCGCGTCTGGAGAAGGAGAACGGCGGCGTGGCGGCGCTGGCCCATTATATTGGCCGAAGCGGCTGCCATCCGGTATATGATAAGACTGCAGTCACATACTTCCCTCTGGGTGAGGACAAGTTTGATGCAATGCTGCGGGAACTGGAAGCGGCGAAGCATTTTATCTTTATGGAGTACTTTATTGTGGGGGAGGGACTGATGTGGGGCAGGGTGCTTGAGATCCTGGCGCGGAAAGCGGCACAGGGCGTGGATGTGCGCGTGATGTATGACGGCACCTGCGAGTTTGCGCTGCTGCCCCATGACTATCCGAAACGTCTGCGCAGGCTGGGGATCCAGTGCAGAACCTTTGCGCCGGTCTCGCCTTTTGTCTCCACGCACTATAATTACCGTGACCATCGGAAGATACTCGTGATCGACGGGCATACAGCTTTTAACGGCGGGGTCAATCTGTCGGACGAATATATCAACCAGAAGGTGAAATTCGGACACTGGAAGGATACTGCAGTCATGCTGAAAGGGGAGGCGGTGAAGAGCTTTACCCTGATGTTTCTGCAGATGTGGATGGTGGACGGCGGACAGGCTGAGTTTGAGACGTTTCTGGCCTATCCCACATTGGAGGTACGGGATGCCAAAGGGTATGTGATTCCCTACGGCGACCGGCCGCTGGACGAGGATCAGGTGGGGGAGAGGGTGTATATGGATATGCTGAACCGGGCGCTTAAGTACGTACATATCATGACACCTTATCTGATCCTGGACGGGGAGATGGAGACGGCGCTCAAGTTTGCGGCGGAGAGAGGCGTGGAGGTGGCGCTGATCCTGCCGGGGATTCCTGACAAACGGATTCCCTATGCGCTGGCCAAGACCCACTATGCGTCTCTGCTTGAGTCGGGCGTGAAGATCTTCGAGTATACGCCGGGATTCGTCCATGCGAAGGTGTTTGTCAGCGACGACAGGGAAGCGGTGGTGGGCACCATCAATCTGGATTACCGGAGCCTGTACCATCATTTTGAATGCGCCACTTATATGTACGGGACGGACTGTATCCCGCAGATCGAGGCGGATTTTCAGGCCACGCTGGCGAAATGCAGGCAGGTGACGAAGGAGACGGTGCGGCACGAAAAGTGGACGATGAAACTGTTGGGAAGCCTGATGAAGGTGGCGGCTCCGCTGCTGTGACCGTTGAGTTTTCAGTGCAAGTGAGGGTGATTTTACAGGAGGATGCGGTGTTATGTACAGTCCGGATAAGATGAACAGAAAACCTTTGGGGGCCAGGATCGAAGATGAGTTGATGAAGTATATCCTGCAGGAACCGGTGGAGCCGGGACAGAAGATTCCCAATGAATTTGAGTTGGCGGAGCGGTTCGGAGTAGGCAGGAGTACGATCCGGGAAGCGGTGAAGGGACTGGTCTCCAGAGGGATTCTGGAAGTGCGCAGGGGCTCCGGCACTTATGTGATCAATACCAATTCCATAGAGGTGGATCCGCTGGGGTTCGGTAAGATTGAGGACAAGTATAAGCTGGCGCTGGATCTGTTCGAGGTGCGGCTGATGATTGAGCCGGAGATTGCCGCCCTGGCCTGCAGGAATGCGTCGGCGGAGGAATTAAGGACGCTCAAAAGGCTGTGCGACGAGACAGAACAGCTGTACCGAAGCAGCCGCAATCATATCAGTAAGGATATCGAGTTCCACACCTGCATTGCCCGCTGCAGCAAAAATCAGGTGGTGGAGACGTTGATCCCGGTCATCAACACGGCGGTCTATACGTTTGCCAACCTGACCCATCATATGCTGATGGAGGAAACGATCAAGACCCACCGGGCAGTTACGGACGCCGTGCTGAAACGGGATTCGGTGGGAGCCCGATGTGCCATGATGATGCATCTGACGTATAACCGGCAGACGATCATGAAGATTCTCGAGGAGCGGGAAAAAGAAGGCTGAGTGAAATACGTCAGATGACTGAGAACGTATAACAGACGACTGAAAAAATACAATAGCTATAATACACAAAAGATGGTGGGGAATGGCGTGGATTTCCCATCATTTTTTGTGCAAAAGGTAGAAGTGAAAATAAATACATCAGATGTATTGAATGAAAAATACGGTGATTATATAATTTAACCACAATAACATAAGACGTCAGATGTTAAAAGATAGTGAAGTGTATTAAATCAATCATAACGGTAAAACAGGAGGGTTCAAATAATGGCTGGTGAAGCAATGGCTTTAAATCCGACCAGATTGGTGACAGCGGCAATTCTGGGGCTTGTGGTATTACTTTTGTTGATCATTAAATTTAAGGTGCAGGCGATGGTTTCCATATTGGTGGGAGCGATCGTGATCGGACTCGGGGCGGGGATGCCTTTCGAGAATATTGTGACGGCGGTAAATGACGGTATCGGGAACACGTTAAAAGGAATTGCGCTGCTGGTAGGGCTGGGATCCATGTTCGGAGCGATCCTGGAGGCCTCGGGAGGCGCGCAGACACTGGCGGTCAGTATGGTCCGGTGGTTCGGCGATAAGAAAGCGGCCTGGGCGCTGGGTATTACAGGTCTGGTCATCGCCATGCCGGTATTTTTCGACGCCGGATTGATCATTCTGATCCCGCTGGCATTCTCGCTGGCGAAGCGGACGAAACGCTCTTCCCTTTTTTATGTGATCCCGCTTTTGGCAGGACTGGCAGTGGGTCATGCGTTTATTCCGCCTACGCCGGGACCGGTGCTGGTGGCTACCATGCTGAATGTGGAACTGGGCTGGGTCATTATGGTAGGTGTGCTGTGCGGTATCGTGGCAATGGTGGTAGCGGGGCCTGTGTGGGGTTCCATCTGCGGCAATAAGTACATGGTTCCGGTGCCGGAGCATGTGGCGAACCAGGCGGATTTCGATGAGTCGAAGCTGCCGAAGTTCTGGACTATCGTAGGGATCATCCTGATTCCTCTGGTACTGATCATTCTGGATTCCGTAGCGGGGGTTGTGCCGGCGCTGAGCGGTCTGGCACCGATCTTCGGTTTCCTGGGAGAGCCTTTTGTGGCGCTGCTGATCGCAACGATCGCGGCGATGCTGATACTTGGATTAAAACATGGTTACAAGATGGATGAGTTGGAAAAGATCATGACGAAGTCGCTGGAGCCTACGGGGCTGATCCTGCTGGTAACGGCCTGCGGCGGTGTGCTGCGGTATATGCTGCAGTATTCCGGTTTGGGTGATCTGATCGGCAATGCGGTGTCTTCGGCGAAGCTGCCGATCGTGGTGGTGGCGTTTATCGTGGCGGCGTTAGTCAGGATCTGTGTAGGTTCCGCGACGGTGGCCATGACGATGGCAGCAGGCATTATTGCGGCGATGCCGGGGATCGCGGATCTGTCACCTCTGTATCTGGCCTGCACGACGGCGGCAGTGGCCGGTGGAGCGACGGTATGTTCACATTTCAATGATTCCGGGTTCTGGCTGGTAAAGTCACTGGTGGGGATGGATGAAAAGACGACCCTTAAGACATGGACAATCATGGAGACGCTGGTAGGCGGAACCGGATTTGTGGTGGCGCTTGTTGTTTCGTTCTTTGCATAACGTGAAGAGATTTTCTATAAAAAGCTGACAGAGGAATGGGAAAGGAGAAGAAGGGGTATGGAATTAAAGAGTCAGGAAATGCGTAAACTGGCGCCGGAATTAGATCCGCTGCGGATCGGAACGGGATGGAAGCCGGAGGATCTTTCTAAGGTGCAGGTGATGATCGAGAGCACTTACGGCGACAGCCATCCGGGAAGCGGGCATTTGAACCTGCTGGTGGAGGAAGTGCGGAAGGGCGTCGAGGAGGCCGGCGGGCATGGCGCAAGATATTATTGTACGGATATCTGCGACGGTGAGAGTCAGGGAACGGACGGTATCAATTACAGTCTGGCAAGCCGGGAGATGATCGCCAATATGATCGAGATTCATGCAGGAGCCACGCCTTTTGATGCGGGAGTCTATCTGGCGAGCTGTGACAAGGGAATGCCAGGCAATCTGATGGGGCTGGCGAGAGCGGATGTGCCAGGTGTGGTGGTGCCGGGCGGTACGATGAATGCGGGGCCGGAGATGCTTACGCTAGAGCAGCTTGGCATGTACAGCGCCAAATTCCAGCGGGGCGAGATTGATGAGGAAAAGTTAAACTGGGCGAAGTGTAACGCCTGTCCCAGCTGCGGGGCCTGCTCTTTTATCGGTACGGCGTCCACGATGCAGATCATGGCGGAGGCGCTGGGGCTTGCGCTGCCGGGCAGTGCGCTGATGCCGGCCACCAGTCCGGACCTGTTGGCTTTTGCAAGGGAAGCGGGGGCGCAGGCGGTGAAGCTGGCGACCATGCCGGGGATGCGGCCCAGCGAGATGATCACTATGGACAGTTTCGAGAATGCGATCCTGGTGCATGCGGCTGTATCCGGCAGTACCAACTGTCTGCTGCATATTCCGGCCATCGCGCATGAATTCGGGTTGGAGGTTACGGGAGATACCTTCGACAGACTGCACAGGAACGCCAGATATCTTCTGGATGTGCGTCCGGCGGGCCGCTGGCCGGCGGAGTGCTTCTACTATGCGGGCGGCGTGCCGGCGATCATGGAAGAGATACGGGAGTATCTGCATCTGGACGTGATGACCGTGACGGGTAAGACGTTGGGAGAGAATCTGGACGAGCTGAAGCGCAACGGTTTCTATGAGCGGTGTGAGAAGTGGCTGCAGGAGTTTAATGAGCGGTATCATGTTTCGTTGACCAGAGAAGATATTATCCGGCCTTTTAATCAGGCACTGGGAACGGATGGCAGCATCGCCATCCTGCGGGGTAATCTGGCGCCGGAGGGGGCTGTGATCAAGCATACGGCCTGTCCGAAGGAGATGTTTAAGGCAGTTCTGCAGGCCAGACCTTTTGACAGTGAGGAGGAATGTCTGGATGCGGTCTTAAAGCATAAGGTGCAAAAGGGGGATGCCGTCTTTATCCGCTATGAAGGGCCGAAAGGCAGCGGTATGCCGGAGATGTTCTACACTTCCGAGGCGATCAGCAGCGATAAAGAACTGGGAAAAAGCATTGCGCTGATTACGGATGGCCGTTTCTCCGGAGCGTCCACAGGGCCGGTGATCGGGCACTGCAGCCCGGAGGCGGTGGATTGCGGCCCCATCGCGCTGGTGGAAGAAGGGGATCTGATCGAGATCGATGTGGAAGAAAGGAAGCTGAATATCATCGGAATTGCCGGGGAACGTAAGACGATGGAGGAAGTGGACGCTGTGTTGGAAGAGAGACGGAAGCAGTGGAAGCCCAGAGAACCTAAGTATAAGAAAGGGGTTCTGAGGATGTTCAGTGAACATGCGGTAAGTCCGATGAAAGGGGCATATCTGGATTTTTAAGCGTAAACCTTAATGAGGGTTACGGGATGGAGATATCTGTGCGAAACGGTCTGGCGACAGAGTCCGTTAACAAACAGGATATCTGAAAGACAGGATAACGGGAAGACGGGATAGCAGAAAGACAGGATAGCAGGAAGAGGAGATGGGTGCATGAAGACGATTGCAGAACAATTTTATGAATATGGAGTAGTGCCGGTAGTGGTGCTGGAAGAAGCGAAGGATGCGCTGCCGTTGGCAAAAGCGCTGGTGGAGGGTGGTCTGCCCTGTGCGGAGGTGACGTTCCGCACGGAGGCGGCGGAAGAGTCCATCCGTCTGATGAGTGAGAAATATCCGGAAATGTTAGTCGGAGCAGGAACGGTGCTGACGACAAAGCAGGTGGACCGGGCTGCAGCGGCAGGGGCGAAGTTCATCGTCAGCCCCGGCTTTGATCCGGAGATCGTGGATTATTGTCTGGAGAAAAAGATTCCGGTATTCCCGGGATGTATCACGCCTTCTGAGGTGGCGCAGGCAGTGAAGCGCGGTCTGGAGGTGGTGAAGTTCTTCCCGGCGGAGCAGGCCGGCGGCGTGGCGATGATCAAGGCGATGGCGGCTCCCTATACGATGGTGAAGTTTATGCCTACAGGCGGCATCAGTGCAAAGAATTTAAAGGATTATCTTAGTTTCGGCAAGATCCTGTGCTGTGGCGGCAGCTGGATGGTGAAGGGGGATATGATACGGAACGGGGAATTTGATAAGATCCGGGAGATGACAAAAGAGGCTGTGGAGCTGGCAGCGTCGATCCGGGGATAAAGACGGAACAAGAGCGGAGAAAAGAGTCAGGAAAAGAGAGGGAGAACGTTATGGAACTGAATTTGAGACCAGAAAAGGAATGCAGATATGATGCGGTGTCATTGGGCGAGGTAATGCTGCGGCTGGATCCGGGAGAGGGACGGATTCGGACAGCCAGAAGTTTCCGGGCCTGGGAGGGCGGCGGAGAGTACAATGTTGTTCGCGGACTGCGCAGATGCTTCGGATTAAAAACGGGTGTTATCACTGCCTTTGCGGATAATGAAGTCGGGATGTTGATGGAAGACTTTATTCTGCAGGGCGGCGTGGACACTTCACTGATCAAGTGGATGAAGACGGACGGGATCGGCAGGACCTGCCGGAACGGGCTGAATTTTACAGAGCGAGGCTTTGGCATCCGCGGAGCAGTGGGATGCTCCGACCGTGCGAATACGGCAATCTCCAAGGCGACACCGGAAGACTTTGATTTTGAGCATATCTTCGGGGAGCTGGGTGCGCGCTGGCTGCATACGGGCGGCATCTATGCGGCACTGTCCGAGCAGTCCTGTGAGACGGTACTGGCGGCGATCAAGACGGCCAAGAAATACGGCACGGTGATTTCTTATGACCTGAATTACCGGCCTTCCATGTGGAGCGCCATCGGCGGCCTTGCCAAGGCGCAGGAAGTTAATAAGGAGATTGCGAAGTATGTGGATGTGATGATCGGCAATGAGGAAGACTTCACCGCCTGTCTGGGATTCGAGATCGAGGGAAATGATGAGAACTTAAAGGAACTGAATCTGGACGGTTATAAGAAGATGATCAATCATGCGGCGCAGGTTTATCCGAATTTCAAGGTGGTTGCCACCACGCTGCGTGAGGTGAAGACAGCTACGGTGAACGACTGGAGCGCTATCTGCTGGGCGGACGGCGAGATCTACAAGGCGAAGGACTACAAGGGACTGGAGATCATGGACCGCGTGGGCGGCGGCGATTCCTTTGCGTCCGGTCTGATCTATGGCCTGATGACCACGGGAGACGCGGAGCTGGCGGTCAACTATGGCGCGGCACATGGAGCACTGGCCATGACGACGCCGGGTGATACGACCATGGCCAGCCGGAAGGAAGTAGAGGCGATCATGGGCGGCGCAGGCGCGCGGGTGCAGAGATAGCAGGCGCATCGAATCTTCGGAAGAAGCATAAGATGTGGAAACAACGGATATAATAACGGATACAATCATGAAAATTTAAGCGGCGGGCACTGTCTTGGAAGGTAACAGGACAGTGCCTGTTGTTATTGGGGATTGCGTTATGTGGACCATGATTCCCTCATCTTTTTGTTGGATTGTGACTTGGATTCCCTCATCTTTTTGTGATTATATAAAAATAATTCCCTCATCTTTTTGTAAATCCTATGGTAAAATTCCCTCATTTTTTTGCACTGCATTGTATTTTTCGAGAAAATGGCATATACTGATAAGGGGAAAAGCAAAAGGAGTGTGGGCGGTCATGGTTTATTTGAAACGAAAAATAGATACATTTCTGATAGAGTGGAAGAATGACCTGTTGAGGAAGCCGCTGGTGGTCAAGGGGCCGCGGCAGGTCGGGAAGACGGAGTCCATCAGAAGATTCGGGGAACAGAACTATGAGTGCATGGTGGAGATCAACTTTGTGGAAGAACCGAAGTACAGGATGATCACGGCGGACGGCTACAAGACGGCGGATCTGGTCCGGAATATTTCGCGCATGGATCCGACGAAGAAATTCGTCGAGGGGAAAACGCTGCTCTTTTTTGATGAACTGCAGGAGTTTCCGGAGATTGCCACGGCGCTCAAATTTTTTGCACAGGACGGAAGATTTGATGTTATATGCAGCGGTTCCATGCTGGGTATCCATTATGGAAGGATAGAGAGTAACAGCGTGGGGTATAAGACGGATTATATCATGCATTCCCTTGATTTTGAGGAATTTCTGTGGGCGAAGGGTTATGAGGAGAGTGTTGCAGACGAACTTCTGGACCATATGCGGGAGGAAAAGCCGTTTAACGAGGCGCAGATGTCCGTCTACGGCGGTCTGTTTCTGGATTATTGTATTCTGGGCGGGATGCCTGCGGTGGTCAGAGAGTATATCATAAAGGACAGCTTTGAGGGATCGCTGGCGATCCAGAGGCAGCTTCTGGCGGATTATGAGGAGGATGTCCGTAAGTATGCGGAAGGGATGGACCAGACGAGAATCCTCAATGTGTTCCGGCAGATTCCGGTGCAGCTTTCCAAGGACAATAAGAAGTTCCAGATCTCAAAGGTGGCGTCCGGTGCCAGGTTTAAGGATTACCGGGGCTGTATCGAGTGGCTGGCGGATGCGGGAATCATTAATGTCTGTTACTGTATGCATTTTCCGGAGCTTCCGCTGAAAGGAAATTTTGACGAGACGAAGTACAAGATCTATTTTGCGGACAGCGGACTGCTTGTGGCTATGCTGGATGAGGAGGCGCAGGAGGATCTGCGGGCGAACCGGAATCTGGGCGTCTACAAAGGGGCGCTGTATGAGAACGTGGTGGGTGAGGCGCTGGTGAAAAGCGGATACGGGCTTTACTATTATAAG